>NZ_JABWRU010000060.1:0-498 GCF_014269165.1 Pseudomonas sp. SWRI68
TGACTGGGGTGAAGTCGTAACAAGGTAGCCGTAGGGGAACCTGCGGCTGGATCACCTCCTTAATCGACGACATCAGCCTGCTGATGAGCTCCCACACGAATTGCTTGATTCTTTGTATAAAGACGATGCTGTAACGCGACCCTGTTATAGGTCTGTAGCTCAGTTGGTTAGAGCGCACCCCTGATAAGGGTGAGGTCGGCAGTTCAAATCTGCCCAGACCTACCAATTACTTGGTGCGGCCTACAAAATACGGGGCCATAGCTCAGCTGGGAGAGCGCCTGCCTTGCACGCAGGAGGTCAGCGGTTCGATCCCGTTTGGCTCCACCACTCTTGCAGTACCTTGATCAAACTCAGAAATGAGCATTCGTGTCGAATGTTGATTTCTGGCTTTTGTCAGATCGTTCTTTAAAAATTCGGATATGTGATAGAAATAGACTGAACACTACTTTCACTGGTAGTGGATCAGGCTAAGGTAAAATTTGTGATGTGCTCTTAACT
>NZ_JABWRU010000061.1:0-469 GCF_014269165.1 Pseudomonas sp. SWRI68
GATGGTTTGGCCGTTCGACAAGGTCACCGTAACCGGAGTCTGGGCAGGGTTGCTCAGGGTCACGGTGTAGGTGATCACGCCGCCTTCGGTAACCGAAGGATTGGCGGTCAGAGTCGCAGTGGTGTTGTCGACCGAGTCGTTGATCGTGGTCTGCGCCGGGGTCGGGTTAGGCGTCAGTTGCTCGAAGTTACCGCCGGTAGCGTCGGTAATGGTGGTGCTGACAGTCGAACCGTTGTTGTAGACGTCGTTGTCCGGGGTCTGGAAGTCGACACTGCCCTGGGTCTTGCCGGCCTCGACGGTGATGGTCTGGCCGTTCGACAGGGTCACGGTTACCGGAGTCTGGGCAGGGTTGCTCAGAGTCACGGTGTAGGTGATCACGCCGCCTTCGGTAACCGAAGGATTGGCGGTCAGGGTTGCGGTGGTGGTGTCGACCGAGTCATTGATCGTGGTCTGCGCTGGGGTCGGGTTC
>NZ_JABWRU010000062.1:0-464 GCF_014269165.1 Pseudomonas sp. SWRI68
TTTGATTACTGGGTCATTGGTACCGGTGTAAACGTTGTCCGGCGCGGTAACGGTGACGAAACCGCTGGTGCTGTTGGCCGGGACGGTGATGACGGTGGTGCCGTCGCTCAGGGTGAAAGTCAAGGCCGAGTGCTTGTCGATCGGCAGACCGTCTTTGTTGGTCAGGGTGACGGTGTAAGTGATCGCACCACCTTCGGTGACCGAAGGAGTAGCGGTCAGCTTGGCCACCACGTCGTCGGTGGTGTCGGTGACTTTGACCGACGCCGCGTCGCCCAACTGCAGGTTTTCAAAGGCACGACCGTCGACATCGACGGCGGACTTGATACCCAGGCTGATTTCACCGGCGTCCTTATAGACGTCGTCGCCTTGCGCAGCATGGCTGTACGGCGCACTGGTTTCGCCGGCCTTAATGGTCACAACTTCGTTGTTGCTCAGGGTCACGACAAGGTCGTGGTCCAGGGCAG
>NZ_JABWRU010000063.1:0-460 GCF_014269165.1 Pseudomonas sp. SWRI68
GATGTGAACGGTGAAGGTCGGCTTCACGTTCTCGGCAACCGAGACTTGGTCAGCGGTGATAGTGACCTTGACCAGATCACCTTCGTTGCCCGGAGTACCCGGCTCGTCGGTGACAGCGGTGCTGACCGGCGTCTTGTCCAAAACCAGGTTCTCGAACTGACCGACATCAGCGCCATCAACCGAAGCGATCGACTTGATCACTGGGTCGTTCGCACCGACGTAGTCGTTGTCCGGAGCAGTGACAGTGACGGTGCCAACAGTGCTGTTGGCCGGCACGGTAATGACGGTTGTCCCGTCGCTCAGCGTGAAGGTCAGCGCCGAGTGTTTGTCGATCGGCAGACCGTCTTTATTGGTCAGCGTGATGGTGTAAGTGATTGCACCGCCTTCGGTGACCGAAGGGGTAGCGGTCAGTTTGGCAACCACGTCGTCGGTGGTATCGGTGACTTTGACCGACGCCGCA
>NZ_JABWRU010000064.1:0-429 GCF_014269165.1 Pseudomonas sp. SWRI68
GGCGAAACCAGCGCGCCGTACAGCCATGCTGCGCAAGGCGACGACGTCTATAAGGACGCCGGTGAAATCAGCCTGGGTATCAAGTCGGCAGCAGACATCGACGGCCGTGCCTTCGAAAATCTGCAGATGGGCGATGCGGCGTCGGTCAAAGTGACTGACACCACTGACGACGTAGTGGCCAAACTGACTGCAACACCTTCGGTTACCGAAGGCGGTGCGATCACCTACACCATCACGCTGACCAACAAAGACGGTCTGCCGATCGATAAGCATTCGGCGCTGACCTTCACGCTGAGCGACGGCACCACCGTCATCACCGTCCCGGCCAACAGCACCAGCGGTTTCGTCACCGTGACTGCTCCGGACAACGTCTACACCGGCACCAATGACCCGGTGATCAAATCGATCGCCAGCGTCGACGGTGCCGAC
>NZ_JABWRU010000065.1:0-429 GCF_014269165.1 Pseudomonas sp. SWRI68
ATCAGTCCGTACTCACAAGCACCCACACGAATTGCTTGATTCAATTTGTTAAAGAGCGGTTGGTTAAGAGCTTTTCGTCTCAACCGAGGGGCGCATTCTACGCTTTCCTCAGTGCCTGTCAAGCGTTTATTTTGAAGTTTTTTGCGAGAAACTCGTTTAGCTTCAAACACTTAACTCGCTGCGATCTCTCGTAGCGGGAGGCGAATAATACAGCATTCAAAAACGCTGTCAATCACCTTTTCAGCACTGCTGATCTGTCTCTCGACCTGGTCAGCAAGAAGCATGAGCTTCTACTTAAAGACAAAACCCCTACCTGCATGCGCAGATAGGGGTTTTGCGAAATGAATCTTGACGATGACCTACTCTCACATGGGGAGACCCCACACTACCATCGGCGATGCATCGTTTCACTACTGAGTTCGGGATGGG
>NZ_JABWRU010000066.1:0-424 GCF_014269165.1 Pseudomonas sp. SWRI68
TTTGTTGGTCAGGGTGACGGTGTAAGTGATCGCACCACCTTCGGTGACCGAAGGAGTAGCGGTCAGCTTGGCCACCACGTCGTCGGTGGTGTCGGTGACTTTGACCGACGCGGCGTCGCCCAGCTGCAGGTTCTCGAAAGCACGACCGTCGACATCGACGGCGGACTTGATGCCCAGGCTGATTTCACCGGCGTCCTTATAGACGTCGTCGCCTTGCGCAGCATGGCTGTACGGCGCGCTGGTTTCTCCAGCCTTGATGGTCACAACTTCGTTGTTGCTCAAGGTCACGACAAGGTCGTGGTCCAGAGCAGTATTGATGTGGACGGTGAAGGTCGGCTTCACGTTCTCTGCGACCGAGACCTGATCGGCGGTGATGGTGACCTTGACCAGGTCGCCTTCGTTGCCCGGAGTACCTGGCTCGTCG
>NZ_JABWRU010000067.1:0-405 GCF_014269165.1 Pseudomonas sp. SWRI68
GGGCTTCGTCACCGTTACCGCGCCTGACAACGTTTACGTTGGGACCAACGCGCCGGTAGAGCAGAGCCTGCAAGCAGTCAGCGGCGCTGATGCTTGGAAGTTCGAAAACCTCGTTCTGGATAAGACGCCGGTCAGCACTACTGTGACTGACGAGCCGGGCACCCCAGGCAACGAAGGCGACGTGGTCAAAGTCACCATCACTGCTGACCAGGTCTCGGTCGCAGAGAACGTGAAGCCGACCTTCACCGTCCACATCAATACCGCCCTGGCCCACGACCTGGTCGTGACCCTGAGCAACAATGCTCAGGTCACCATCAAGGCGGGCGAAACCAGCGCGCCGTATAGCCACGACGCGCAGGGCGACGACGTCTACAAAGACGCCGGCGAAATCAGCCTGGGTATCAA
>NZ_JABWRU010000068.1:0-397 GCF_014269165.1 Pseudomonas sp. SWRI68
TGACTGGGGTGAAGTCGTAACAAGGTAGCCGTAGGGGAACCTGCGGCTGGATCACCTCCTTAATCGACGACATCAGCCTGCTGATGAGCTCCCACACGAATTGCTTGATTCATATGTGAAGACGATCAAGACCCTATATAGGTCTGTAGCTCAGTTGGTTAGAGCGCACCCCTGATAAGGGTGAGGTCGGCAGTTCAAATCTGCCCAGACCTACCAATATGCGGGGCCATAGCTCAGCTGGGAGAGCGCCTGCCTTGCACGCAGGAGGTCAGCGGTTCGATCCCGCTTGGCTCCACCACTCTTGCAGTACCTTGATCAAACTCAGAAATGAGCATTCGTGTCGAATGTTGATTTCTGGCTTTTGTCAGATCGTTCTTTAAAAATTCGGATATGTGAT
>NZ_JABWRU010000069.1:0-397 GCF_014269165.1 Pseudomonas sp. SWRI68
GACTGCTTGCAGGCTCTGCTCTACCGGCGCGTTGGTCCCAACGTAAACGTTGTCAGGCGCGGTAACGGTGACGAAGCCCGAGGTGCTGTTGGCCGGCACAGTGATGACCGTCTTGCCGTCACTCAGGGTGAAGTACAACGGCGCGTGGTTGTCGATCGGCAGACCGTCTTTGTTGGTCAGGGTGACGGTGTAGGTGATCTCGCCACCTTCGGTCACCGAAGGGGTAGCAGTCAGTTTGGCAATGACATCGTCGGTGGTATCGGTGACTTTGACCGACGCCGCGTCACCCAGCTGCAAGTTCTCGAAGGCACGGCCATCGACATCGACGGCGGACTTGATACCCAGACTGATCTCACCAGCATCTTTGTAGACGTCGTCGCCCTGTGCATCGTGGCTG
>NZ_JABWRU010000007.1:0-267613 GCF_014269165.1 Pseudomonas sp. SWRI68
AGTGATAGCCCGTCCGGCGTGGTGCCGTTCCAGGCGGGTTTGGCTCGGCCAAAAGCCGGGCTGAGGTGATCCCTAACGCATTATATGCGTTGCCATCACCATCGAGCTGGGGCACCGCAATATTTCAACCGCAATCAAGGCCCTGATCAGAGAGCGCGATCAGCTTCGGCAAGATCGAGACGCCCTGCTGGATGCCGGAGGACATCTTCTATGACCCTACCCCTGATGTACATGGCCTACCTGATCTACAGGGGTCCGCAATGACCTGCATCCGCATCAAGCACGGTTTTGTCTGCCACTCGCCGTTCTACCGCCTGCCTCTGGCCGACGGCACCAGGGTGTTCATGAGCTGGCACAACTACCTCGGGCCCACCTTCTTTCGCGACCGCAATGAGCAGCGCGGGATCGAAGACTGGTACGAAAACCCGCTCATCTGTGACGCCCTCGACTGGTTCTGCAAGCGCGGAAACCGCGCCTAACCCCTCCCTATACAACGCAAGCCCGCCGACATGCGCGGGCGAGGATTCTCTATGTTCGATATCACCGTGAAGTGCTGCCGGTGCCGCAACAAGCATAAAGAGAGCGAGCGTGTTCCAGCCCCATGCAAGTGGGCAGAAGGCCTCAGCACCATGGTTTGCCCGCGTTGCCGGGCAACCGAGTACTACCGCGTAGAGCCTGCACCGGCAGCCTGACCACCAACCTGCCGCCACCGGCGGCGTGGAGATCTACATGGCGAATGCCACAGCAGCAAAGCCTTCAAGCATTCAGCCGCGGTTCATCCGGTTTGGCGATGCGCCTGGGTATCTCGGCATGTGTCGGGATGAGTTCAACAAGACGGTCAGGCCGAACGTGCGTGAATTCCCTATCGGAAAACAGGGCGTAGCCTTCGACCGCCAGGAGCTCGACGAGTGGGCTGACGCCTACATCGAAGCCAGGGCAATTGAAAAAGCCACAGGACAGGACAACAATCGGCCCCGCAGCGAGCGCCGAGGAGATGATACATGGCGCGAAAAACGATCACCGGCCTCTACGAGAAGGGCGGTGTCTGGCAAATCGACAAAGTCTACAAAGGGGAGCGAATTCGAGAAAGTACTGGAACTGGTGACCGGGAAGAGGCAGAGCAGTACCTGATCCATAAGCTGGAAAAGCTGCGACAGCAGAAGGTGTACGGCGTACGGCAGATACGGACATTCGAGGAAGCGGCAATGCGCTACCTCCTTGAGGTCAAGGATCAGCCATCAATTCACCTCACCGCATTGTGCATGAAGCAGCTACACCCATACCTCGGGCATTTGCCACTGACGCACATTGACGACCAGGCGCTGGAGCCCTTCATCCGGGACCGCCAAACGGAAAAGGTGCTGCCAGACGGTTCCATCGAGAAGGCGGTGAGCAACCGGACAATCAACATCGCGATCGAGCGCGCAGTTCGGGTTCTGACCCTCTGCGCAAGAAAGTGGCGTGATGATGATCGGCGGCCTTGGCTGGACAGTGTGCCAATGCTGAAAAAGCTCGAGGAGAAGAAGTCGAGCAGGAAGCCCTACCCGATGTCATGGGAGGAGCAGTCGATTCTGTTTGGCGAATTGCCGGGGCACCTGAAAACGATGGCTCTGTTCAAGGTGAACACAGGTTGCCGGGAGCAGGAGGTGTGCAAGCTCAGGTGGGATTGGGAGATATCGGTGCCGGAACTTGGGACCAGTGTTTTCCTGATCCCCGCTGACTTCGGCGGGAGACACGCCCGGTCGGGCGTAAAGAATGGCGACGAGCGCCTGGTGGTGGCCAAGTCGATCATTGAGCGGCAGCGCGGGGTCAGCAATGAATGGGTTTTCCCATACAACGGCACCGCGATGCACCGGATGAACGACTCAGCCTGGAAGAAGGCTCGGGTGAGAGCGGCGAAACTCTGGCAGGAGGAAAACCTTCGCCCCGCTCACCCTGGGTACGCCTCGATCAGGATTCACGACCTGAAGCACACCTTCGGCCGCCGACTGCGGGCTGCGGGCGTTACTGAAGAAGATCGGAAGTCACTGCTTGGGCACAAGAACGGCAGCATCACCAGTCATTACTCCGGCGCTGAGCTGGGAAAGCTGATTGAGGCTGCGAACATGGTATCAACAACGGACTCGCGTGGGCCCGGTGCTGACAATACTGAAGAGGAAAATCGGATGATGTCCCGAAAAAATCCCCACACGCAGAAATGAAAAAGCCACCCGTAGGTGGCTAAGTCATTGGGATTATTGGTCGGGACGGAGTGATTCGAACACTCGACCCCTTGCACCCCATGCATGACAAGCCACGGTAATGGCTTGATAACACAGGACTTCCGGCCCTGCTTTCGCTGCAACGAGGCTTCACGCGTCCGGACGCATCCTGGCAAATGTCACTTCAAAAGTCACTGGCCCTGGCCAGCCCGCCCCGGCGTTCTGCCGACCGATTCCCTTCCTTTATATAGGTGCTCACCGCCACGGCGGACTCCATCGACCACCGCCTCACAGGCCAGCCCGGCTATTCGGCTTCGCTCAAGCGCTGACGCGAAGACTCCCGCCATTCGGTCAGCTTCCTCAAGCAATCCCCCGAGCACCACGACGGCAGAGGTTCCTGCCTGGCGCTGCTGGGCAGCGATGGCACCGCAGGTTGCTGTTCGGCCGGCGCGCAGTCGGGCGATTTCGCCGCGCAGCCCGCCAGCAGCAGACTCAGCAGCAGCGGCGCGGCCTTGAGCCACTTCCAGTTGTTGTCGTGCACCCTCTCCCTCCTCGTCCGCCAGGGCCTGGCGGCGTTGTTCTTCGGCTCGAGCCTGGGCATCGGCGCGCCGGTCGCGCTCGGACACCTCAAGGCGGTAGTCGGCCAGGGCCTTGTCGGACTTGGCAGCCTCCACCAGGGCATCGGCAGCCGCGCCATCGGCAACCACCACCCGATACTGCTGGCCGCCGGCGACCAGCACCAAGGCGATCAGCCACCAGCACCAGGCCGGCACCGTGCCGAGCCAGGTCACGCCAGCGCCCCGCCGAGCTTCTGCCACTGAGCGAGCAACACGCCCAAGGCTTTGGGGTTCTGCTCATAGTTGTTGCCGGGAAAACTGGCCCACTCATTGGCGCACTTGGCTATTGCCTCGCGGATCTTTCCATCCTTGATCAACTGCAGCGCGCCACGCTCGCCCAATCGCTTGATGGCGGCCAGGTCCTGCGCTTCTGGCGTGAAGCGACCCTTGAATCCGTAGCGCTTCACCAGTTCATCCCACGTACCGGCAAGAAACTGGTAGCGACCTGCCGCGCTACTGGTGATCGGCTTGCCGTTGGAGAGCCGGGTGATCTTCTGGCGAGGGTGATCGGTATACCCCTGAAACAGGCCTTTGCCGAACAGAACGTTGTACCCGTCGTCACTACCCTTAACGGCTTGGGTGCCCTCGGCGAAGGCGATCAGATCCAGAAACCGGAGCACGTTCGCGCCTCCGACCTGGGTTTCGGTGAGTCTGGCCATGTTTTCTCCAGGCACAAAAAAGCCCGCACTAGGCGGGCTTGGGTTGGTTGCAAGGGTTTAGGCAGCAGGTTCTTCAGGTGCCGGTGCGGTCTCGGGCTCTACCGGCGCCTTCGCGGTGATTGACACCTTGGCGCTGTACTCCTTCAGCACCTGGGCTGTGATCACCTGCGCGGTCGGGAACTGGTTCAGGATCGCACGAGCGCGGGCGTCGGCTTCCTCGGCAGTGGCAAAGCGGGTGTTGTTCTCAGCGTCGTAGGCGTTGCTGAGATTGATGGCGATGTAAGGCATGGGGTTTCTCCAGGCAAAAAAATACCCGCCGAAGCAGGTGTATTGAGGTTTGGGTTGTTACTTCCACCGCCCCGTTGCGGTGAAAGACCAGCGTGTGGCATTGGCCGTTGCACTGCGATAGGAGTAAGAGTTGAGCGTGAACTGACTGACGGTGACATTGATGTACGTACCATTCATGTTCACCAGGCCGACGTCGTTCTGCGCGCCGGTACCGGAGGCGCCATCACAGGAATACACCACGGTAGGCGGTGTAACGAATGGCGCAGCAAAGGGCCTGGTGTTTGATACGCCAATGCTCAGGGCCTGAGCCGGAAGCGTGACGAAACCTGTGACCACCATCGTGCCATCAGGATATTTGACGTAGGAGCCGTTGGCATTCGCTCCGCTTTGAAAGCCATCGACAAACTGATACAGCTCGTCGAAATTCGCATTGGCTTTGAGCCAGGCACTGCGACGGTCATCGCCGCCCGCGCCGGTCGGAGCTGTCCCAAGACTGATAGTTTGTTTGGCCATGTGAGTCCTTGCTAAAGATTGGGTCGTGCTGCGAAGAGCGTTCGACCGTTTGGATCAACAGGATTGATGCCGTCATTGTTTTCCGTATAAGCCTGCAGCACATCCCGGCGACCGTTTAAGAAACCTCCTATTGTTGCTCGCCAGGGCCAAGCTGTGCCTGCGCCAGGAATATAGGTCGGTGTCAATAAGGCATTGCCTAAAAAATAGTCTGACGCATTGTTTGTCCAAGGCATCTGGCAACTTGTGGCGTAGTAGCCAACGTTGACAATCGGGGTGCCTGCCACAACAAAGGAATTGCTTGCCGGCTGATTATTCAGCTGAACAATGTTATTGGTTGACGTGAAAATCCTCACATTCGCTGAGTCACTCACCGTTGCGCCGTAGGAACCCGCGGGCACAGGGCTTGCGGAGTAACTTGCTACAAACCAATCTACCTTCATGGCCTCCATCCACACGGGGCCTAGATCAGGATGCGCGTACTTCGCCACTCGCCACCCGGTCCAATTTCCAGGCGTTCCCTGCACATAGAAATTCTGCAGCAGCAAATGCCCGGGACCATTGAAGAACACCAGGGGGCGCTCAACGGTCGTGATCGGCGTTGGGAAGTTAAACCCATTCAAGTACGGCTGATCGTCCCTCCACGCAGGAAAAGTAAACGACCCCTGGTACATCACATTCAGGACTCGGTTGACCGAATCAATCTGTGATTGAAAGCTGTTAGTCACCGAGCGAATGCCGTACTCACCCGACGCTGAGAATGGCGCACCACCACTGGATAGCACCAGCACCTGCCAGGTCTCATTGAAGCCGCGTCGAATGGTTAGCTGGCCAGCTGAGTACCAGGCCTGGGGTGACCAGTTGGTGGTGGGATCGGTCACTGGTGCCAACCGATCCACCACCACGAAAGAATCACTCTTGATCTCCGGCACCGAAAAGGTTTGCTCGAAGCTTCCATTGCAGGCCACCTGCAGCATTTTCAGCGACCGGATCGGCGTAGTGCCGGTATCGAGAGTAATCCTTGCGGACGCATCCTTGGTCCGCAGCCCATAGATCGTCGCCATCAGGTCAACCTCCCCACTGCCACACGCTCGATCCCGTTCAGGTCATACACATACAAACCGCCGTTATTCAGCAGCGTTGAACCAGCTGCATCCTGGCCGCGCAGCGTGAACGTCCCGGCGGCAAAGTTGATCTCCAATAGCGGCAACCCTTGGGCGTTCAACGCCGAAGAGCGAATGCTCATCCCGGCGACAATCTCCTGGATGAATGCCTTGTTGATCACCGCCTGATTGATGAACACCTGCCCGTTCTGCACCACGAACGGCAGGATCGTCTGACCATTCACGCCATCGATGATCGCCAGCCGCTGAGCCATCAGCAGGATCTCGCCCTCCTCCCCGTTGCTGCCGATCGCGATGCCCGAGACGACCTTGCGACCGTCCTGGTTCGTCTCGACCTTCAGCGTTGTCTGAGCCGACACCCTGCCGTCAACCCCTGCAAGGACCTCACTGACCTGCTGCACTGACGCATTGGTTTGGCCTACCTGGGCCTGCACCGTATCGACGCGCCTGCCCTGAGCGATATCACCCTCAACGCGAGCGGACTGCTCTGTCCAGACACCGACTAGGCTGCCCGTTGCGCCAGCTAGGCCGGAGGCATCGCCCTCAAGCTCGGGATTCACCTGGACATAGAGCCCGTCCAGGCGGGTGGCCTGAGCGGTGAGCGCCGTACCCTGCTGCTTCACCGTGGTATCCATCTGGCTGATGGCCGATGCCTGGGCGCTATTCACGCCTTCGGCATCGGTAACCCGGTTGGTCAGGCTGAGCAGGGATTGCCCCTGGCTGGTCAACGCCGTGCCCTGCTGAGTAACGGTGCTGCTGAGGCTGCTGATCGCACTTGCGTTGGCAGCGTCGGCAGCCGTTACTCTGCGGGCCACCATGTTGCACCAGAGTGCCCGGCCCGCACCGTCAGCTGGCTGAATCCGAGTCAGGAAACGCGCTGATACCGCGGTGACCGGGGCGGTAATGCGACCAGAAAAGCTCTGGAAACCGCCACCGGCCGAGAACGTGAAGGCGTTGTAGTACCCGATAGACGCCCCCGCCTTGTCGAAGAACTGCATCTGGAAGTTGCCGGTCTGCCCGGCAGTCATGTACCCCCGATAGATGTCGGCAGAGAGGTCGAACTGCTCACCTCCAGTGGTCAGCACGTTGGCACCGATGCCGCAGAAGCTGTTCGCCGTAAAAGAAATCGCCTTGCCCGCCGAGGCATGGGCAGTCACGCCAGCAATCGTCGGGGTCGCCGTCCACGGGTCCGTCACACCGTCCTCGAAGCTGCCACGCAGCAGCAAGTTGTCAGGCTGTTGCGCGATTGACGCCTTGAGCTCGGTGAGAGCGGTACCCTGGCTGCTCAAGGTGGAGCCCTGGTTGGTTACAGTCGACTGTAGTGTCTGCAGCGCCGATGCATCAGCCTTGGAAGCCAGTTGCGTCAGCGCTGACTGGGCTGCCGCCGCGGCGTCCGTGGCCACCTTGTCAGTCACCGCCACCCAGGCGCTGCCATTCCACCGTTTTGGTGTGTTGGCGTTACCTGCGGTGTCGATCCACAGATTCTCGGCCTGCCGGTCAGCAACCACCGGCGTGGCAGTCTGGTACAGCACCTTGCCCTTACTGCCCGCCAGGTCAGCAGCCGCCTGCGCCGCCTGTTGGGCGGTGCTGACGTTGCCATTCGTGGTTTGCAGGCCGTTGGTCAGGTTGGTGATGCTGCTGCCCTGACTCGACAAGGTGTTGCCCTGGTTCGTCACCGTGGTGCTAAGCGCCTGCAACGCCGAGGCATCCGCCTTGGTTTGAGCAACCGCCAGGGCGTTGGCCGCTGCCGCAGCAGCATCCGTGGCCGCCTTGTCACTGACCGCCACCCAAGTACTGCCGCTCCAGCGTTTCGGCGTATTCGCGTTGCCGGTCGTATCGATCCAGAGGTTCTGGGCCAGACGGTCGGCCACATCAGGCGCCGCCGCTTGCACGATCACTTTGCCCTTGCTGCCGGCCAGGTTCGACGCAGACTGCGCTGCCTGCTGCGCCGCAGTGACGCTCTGGTTGGTGGCCGCCAGGCTGTTGCCCAGGCTGGTAATCGAGCTGCTGGCCGAGGACAACCCGCTCTCGGTCTGCGTCACTCGAACATCCAGCGCCTGGTCGGCCGCCGCCAGCACGCCAGTTGCGCGCGCCGACGGCCCTGCCACAAACGGCGAAGGGACGTCACTCTCGCCCACCCGCTTCTCGACCATGATCGAGTCCACCACCATCGAGGCGCTGGCCGCAGCGTGGCGGTTCGGGTAGATCAACAGGCCGACCTTGCCGCTGGTAGCGATGGTGATCGGGAACGTAATGCGCGTGCGTTCCGTGGTGTACGGCAGGGTCACCGATCGCGAGGTTACCCCGTCGTACAGGTTGGCCATCATCGAACCGGCCGTGACGCCCTTCACATACATCGACACCAGGTAAACCCCGGGCTCGACACGGATGTTGTAGCTGGCCTGGTTGTTGGCCGGGGCCATGACGATGTAAGAGAACAGGCTATCGGTATCAGCACGTAGGGAGTAGCCGAAACCGGAATCGGCTTCGGGCACGGACACACCCGTCTTGGTCAACAAGGCGCCGCCGGTCACCGGCAATGTGCTCGACGCCAACCAGCTGTAGTCACTGTCGAGCAGGTTGGCGCCGTTGCCGGCCAGATTGCCGATCGAGGCTTGCAGCCCGGTGAGCGCGTTGCCCTGGCTGGTTAGCGTATTGCCCTGACTGGTGACGGTGTTGCTCAGGGTCTGCAGCGCGGAGGCCTCGGCTTTCGTGGCCACCTGCGCCAAGGCGCTGGCTGCCGCTGCCGCTGCATCTGTTGCCGCCTTATCAGTCACCGCTACCCAGGCGGAGCCCGTCCAGCGTTTGGGGGTGTTTGCACCTCCTGTGGTGTCGATCCAAAGGTTTTGCGCCAGGCGCTTGTCGGTCGCCGGCGCGGCGGTGCCATAGATGACCTCGCCCTTGGCACCAGCTTTATCAGAAGCCGCCTGGGCGGCCTGTTGCGCGGTTGTCACGTTGCCGTTCGTGGTCTGGAGACCATTGTTCAGCTGGGTGATGCTCGCGCCCTGGCTGGTCAAGGTGCTGCCCTGATTCGACACGGTGGTGCTCAGCGTCTGCAGGGCCGACGCGTCTGCCTTGGTTTGAGCGAGCGCCAGGGCATCGGCTGCGGCGGCTGCCGCGTCCGTTGCAGCCTTGTCGGTCACCGCGACCCAGGCGGACCCGGTCCAGCGCTTAGGTGTATTGGCGTTGCCTGTTGTGTCAATCCACAGGTTCTGTGGAACACGATCCGC
The DNA here is from genome assembly GCF_014269165.1 of Pseudomonas sp. SWRI68. NCBI lineage: Bacteria > Pseudomonadati > Pseudomonadota > Gammaproteobacteria > Pseudomonadales > Pseudomonadaceae > Pseudomonas > Pseudomonas sp. SWRI68. Next base: position 8,630 of record NZ_JABWRU010000007.1, read on the forward strand.
TGTCGCCGGTGCCGTCGCCTGGATGATGACCTTTCCCTTTCCTCCTGCAAGGGCGTTGGCAGCATCGGCGGCCTGCTGTGCCGCAGCAGCGTTACCAGTGGTGATCGCTAGGTTGCTGTTCAGCTCGGTCAGGGCCTGGCTCTGACTGGTCAGCGTGGCGCCCTGCTGGGTGACCGTGCTGGTGAGGTTGGACACCGCATCAGCGTTGGCAGTGTCGGCCGCCGTGACTCGACGAGCGATGATGTTGCACCACAGCGAACGCCCGGTACCGTCCGAAGGCTCGGTGCGGGTCACGAACCGGGCCGAGACCGCACCAGCCGGCGCCGTGATGCGACCGGTGTTCGTTTTGAACCCCGTACTCGCCGCCGGTACCGCGAACGCGGTGAAGTAGCCCAGGTTGACGTTGGCCTTGTCATAGAACTGCATCTGCAGCCGGGTGGTCTGCCCCGCCGTCATGTAATTCGGCCAAATATCCGCAGAAAGGTCGAACTGCTCGCCGCCCCTAGTTAGGACATTCAAGCCCACACCGCAAAAGCTGTTGTTGTAGAACGCGATGCCTTTGCCCGCCGACGGGTGCGCCGAGATGTTGGTTATCACCGGGTCGGCGGTCCAGGGATCGACTAGGCCATCCTCGAAGCTGCCCCGCAGGATCAGGTTGTCGGGCTGCTGGCCAATCGAGGCCTTGAGCTGGGTCAGCGCGGCGCCTTGACTGGTCAGGGTGGTGCCCTGGCTGGTCACGGTCGAGTTCAGCGCCTGGAGCGCAGAAGCATCGGCCTTGTTCGCCACCTGTGCCAGCGCGCTGGCAGCAGCTGCAGCAGCATCTGTTGCCACCTTATCGGTGACGGCCACCCAGGCACTGCCGTTCCAGCGTTTGGGCGTGTTGGCTGCACCGGTGGTATCGATCCACAGGTTCTCGGCCTGGCGATCAGCAACCGCCGGCGCCGCCGACTGATACAGCACCTTGCCCTTGCTACCGGCCAGACTGGCAGCTGCCTGCGCCGCCTGCTGAGCCGTGGCAACGTTACCGTTGGTGGTCTGCAGGCTGTTGTTGAGCTCGGTGATGCTGCTGCCCTGGCTCGACAGCGTGTTGCCCTGGTTGCTGACGGTGGTGCTGAGCGCCTGCAACGCCGAAGCGTCGGCCTTCCCGGCCAGCTGCGATAGTGCGGACTGGGCAGCCGCAGCGGCATCGGTGGCCACCTTGTCCGTCACAGCCACCCAGGCGGTCCCGTTCCACCGTTTCGGGGTATTGGCGTTGCCCGCGGTGTCGATCCAGAGGTTTTGCGCCAGGCGGTCGGCAGCGGCCGGCGCAGTCGCCTGCACCAGCACCTTGCCTTTGCCACCCGCCAGCGTGGCCGCGTCCTGGGCGGCCTGCTGGGCGGCGGTGACGTTCTGGTTGGTGGTGGTCAGGCTGCTGCCCAGCGCGGTGACAGCCGAGGCGTTCGCCTCGTCGCCACTGATCCGCGCGGTACGCTCATCCACGACCGAAGCCACCGAGGCCGACGGCGCGATCTGGCCGACGGCAATCCAGTCGATCTCGAAAACATCCCCTGCGGTGCCGCTGATCCACAGGTAGAACCTGGTGATCGTACTGTCCGACCAGTCGCTGCCACCATTGGTGAGCTGCGACATATCCCACTCGAGCACCCTGGTCTGCCCGACAGCCAGACCAGGGTTCGGGATGATCTTGTTATACGCGGTCGACGAGCCGTGCCCGGCCGTGGCGTAGGACACCTGGCCAGTCCAGCCGCTACCCGCGCGCCGGGTGATCCGGCAACGGATACGGTCGTGGTCCCGCCCTTTGATCGAGACAACAGGAGCGTTGAGGTACGCGCCAGCGCCGTCGTTCGTGACGATCAAGCGGCCGTTTTCAACCACCAGCGTGCAGCGAGTACCAGACCAGCCCTCAGTGGTGGAGGCAAAACCGTAGTTCAACGTCGAGTCAAACCCTCCGGATTCGGCGCGCAGCGTGGCGATCTGCGAGGCCAGGGCAGAGTCCGCATTGGTCCGTGCCGTGGTCTCGTTGCCGATCGCGGCCGAGTTCGAAGCAGTGCTGGCCGCCACGGTGTCGATGCGTTGGCCGAGCGCATTGTCCGCATTGGTGCGAGCAGTGATCTCGGTCTGAATGGCCGAGGCGTTGTTGCCAGTCGATGCGGTGACTGTATCGATGCGCTGACCCAATGCGTTGTCGGCCGACTGCCGAGTCTGCGCCTCACTCGTGATCGCCGTACCGCGAGCCTGGGCTTCAGACAGCAGGCCCTGTGCACGGGCTGTGGCTTCGTCGCCGATCGCCTTGGTGCGCGCTTGGGTTTCTACGGCAATCGCCTTGTTGCGGTCCACGACCTCAGCAGCGATGGCCTGGGTTCGAGCTGCCGTCTCTGCGGCAATGGCCTGGCCCCGGGCGGTGGCCTCGGCCGCGATTGCTTGTCCGCGAGCTGTCGCCTCAGCAGCAAGGCGCTGAGCAACCGAACCGGCCTGAGTGGGCGGACCAGAGATCAGCGAGATCTCTTCACGCAGCGCAGGGTAAAGCGCGCCATTGGTGATCTTGTCCTTGAAGTACTCCTCATATTCGGCCTGGTTACTGCTGGATGCCCCGCTCACGCCGGCACCTGTCGGATACCACGGGCCGACGTTGCCAGAACGATCGACCAGGCGCGCCCAGAAGAAGAACTGCAGGCCCGCCGCGCCAAGCTGCAGGGTGTGGTCCTTCTGCGGGTAAGCGAAATCGCCCAGCTTGGTCGCTCCCTCACGGGAGTTGGTCTTGCTGTACCAGATTTCGGTCCGCTGGGTGTCTTCGGCGCCAGCCGGGAAACCCCAAGCCAGGCCAATGGCGTAGACCAATGCCGAGGTATTGAGGAACGCCACGGCAGGTGGCAGACCTTCCTTACCCTTCAATTGGGTAAGCGTCGAGTCGCGCCAGATCGACGTGATATCGAACGAGCTGACCGCCCGCACGCGGGCCAGGTAGGCACCCGCATAGATGCCCACCACATCTACAGACGCCGCACCGGTGCGCTGCACGCGAACCCAGTTGCCGTTGTCCTTGCGCCACTCCACGTCATAGGCGACCGCGCCCTGCACTGCGGGCCAGGAAATGGTCATGGTGTTCACGCCGATACCTTGATCCACCGCGTAGGTAGAGGTCAGGGTCACGCTGGCCGGCGGCAGCACAGTGGTCACCGGAATGACACTGATCGGGCGCTCGTCCAGTTTCGCGCCGGTGTCGATCGCCGCGAACTTGCTCGGGTTGAATTCGAGAGCGGTGATTTCGTAGTCGCCTTCCTGGGTGCGCGTAGTCTTCAGCACCCGGAACAGCTGGACCGCCAAATCGTCGTAATCAATCGCCCACTGAAGCTCTGGCTCCGGCTGCACGCCATAGGCGGTGGTCACAGTCACTACGCGTCCAGAAACCGAATGGACAGTGCGCGCCTGGGCGGTACCGTTCGGCAGGTTCAGGATCAGCCGGTCACCAGCCTTGATCGGCGTGTCACGGTCCAAAGTGACCACACGGCCGGCGGCGGACGAGATCCGGCCACCATTCGGGCGTCCTGCCACCAGCTCGTCAGCCACAGGGATGACGTAGCCAGGCAGCGGGATGCGGCCTTCCATGCCAGTCTTGAATGTGACGGTGCGGTCCTGGCTGTTGCTCAACAGTGCCCATTTACCACGGCGCTGTGCCTCGGAGGCACGAGTGCAGCCGATCGCCGATATTTCTACCGGGCGGTCCCGATACCGGCGCTGAAGCGCGTTGTCGGTCACCGGAATGACGTCGGTGTCGTAGTTGTTAGCCGGGTTGTCGTAGCTGACCAAGGCGCGGCTGTAGTGCGTATTGCGCTCGGCGCCACCATAGACGAACTCGCCATCGATGACATTGGCCCGGGTGAATACATAGTCGATGTCCTGGGCGCGCGGCATGTCCGCCTGCATGAACAGCGAGCCGTGAGCCCAGTACACCATGCCCCGATAGATAGCCGACAGGTCGCGCAGCAGGGTCCAGGCCTCGGCGCGGCCCTGCAGGTTCATGTCGCACAGGTAGCGCGGCTCTTGCCCGCCAATCCCGTCCGGCACCAGCTGGTCGCAGTATTGGGCGATGCGGTACATCTCCCACTTGTCGACCATCCACGATTTGATGCGCTTGCCCAGGCCAAAGCGGTCCTCGACGCACAGGCCGTAGGTCACGAACGCCGGGTTGTTGGTCCAGGCCTGCTTGAAGGTACCGTCCCACACTCCGGTGTAGGTGCGAGTCACTGGGTCGTAGTTAGTCGGCACCGGCCAGCGCTTGGCTTTGCACTTCACGGTAACCGAAGGAATGTTCTGGAACTGCTGGGCATCGAACTCGATGTACAGCAGCGCGGTATTCGGGTAGCGCAACTTTTCGTCGATGATCTGGGTGTAGCCCGCGATGGTCATCGTGTCGGCGACGGTGCCTTTGTTGGCGTTCGGCGTGATACGGCGGACGCGAAGCATCCAGCCAGAGGCGGCCTTGGGCAAGTTGATACGAACCGACCGCTGGTAACCGTTGGTATTTTTGCCGTCCACTGCGCCAAGGTGGGCTTCGACGTAGGCGCCGCCATCGGTGGCGATGTCGATGGCGTATTCGATGCGGTACCCGTTGGTGTTGCCGTTCTCGTCCTGGCTGGCAAGGCGCGGCCACGACATACGGACACGCACAGCGGAAAGCTTGGTGTCGCTAAGGGCACGACTGAACGGGTTATCGCTGCGCAACTCGACACCGACGGTAGTCTCGTTCTCGACTGCCGGAATGCCTTGAATGTAGTCCTGCTCAATCGTGCCGCGGCGCCACTCCCACTTCACACCCGGGAAGTTCACGTTGCCGCTGGCATCCATGATCGGCGTGTTGTCCAGGTAGATATCACGGTCGGTTGGAGTGCCTTCGAATTCACCTTCACCCACGGCCAGCAGAAGCTTGGCAATATTGGTCGACTGCAAGCTATCCGGTGCCTCGACGGGCGATTTCGGCTTGCTCTCACCACCCTTCGCGCCGGTGATATCGAAGTGAGCTGCTGAGCCCATATTTTCCTCCAGGCATAAAAAAACCGCCCGGAGGCGGCTGTTCGCTGAGATGGCCCTAGGCCTTGTCCTGCGCCTCAATCGAGGCAGAAATGACAGCCCCACCCCAGCGGCGTTCGCCGATGCAGATCGGGACAGGGTTGCCGCTGGCGGTGGTGTTCTTGGCTGAGCCAAATGCATACGACGGCAAGTTCTCAGGCGCGGCGCTCTGGGATAGACCCTTGGCTTGGGGGCTGAGCATCTGGATTACGCCACCCAGCATAAGCGCCCCGCCAGCTTGATATAGGAATGGCGAAGCACCTGCAAAAGGGGTAAATGACAGAGCGAATGCGGTCACGACCAGCACTGCACCAATCACTGTCTGGAGCACGCCGCCTCTCTTGCTACCTTCAGCGATGGGTACAATCCGCACCTCACGAGCGCCGCTTCGATCAAACTCATCTTCCCCGACATTCTGACCATTTCGGAAAATGGCAAACCTCATACCGAGTCTATCCAAGCGTTTCACTTCATCATCGAAACCAGGCAGCGTGGCGCTTAGCGCCTTGCAAGCATCTCTGAAGCTTCGAACATCCAGCAATCGTCGATGACTCCTCCCGAAACGTTTAGCCAGCGCTCCAGATAACTTGATGATGGTCATCGGCTCATAGTGTGCTGCAGTGGCTGCCATGCTTTTCTCCGGGCAATAAAAAACCGCCTACGGCGGTTTGGGACTACGTTATGGATCAGAGGCAGCTGCGCGCAACGTTCACCCACTCCGACCATGTGCTGTTTCTGGTAAAGACGCGCACTCCAGCGCCTCCCGCTTCATCCTTCACTAAGGCCATTACCGGCGTTCCGACCATATCGATGTCTAGGCGGATACGGTAACCACTCTCGGTCTCAGTCGATGCGACTCGTGCATTAAGGTCCTGCCATCTAGGAGTCAGGCACTTTGAGTAGTTTTGAGCCGACTTCGTCGTACTGACATCAAGGACTGGCCCTTTTTCCTCAAGGTCTGCAGTCGACACACACCCCGCCAGCAACGCCAGCCCCACAGCCAGAAGAAGCGCCTTCATACGGCACCTCCTGCAGTTCCAGCCAAGTCGCTTCCACAATGCTTGCATTTGATAGCAACCGCCAAGACTTCTTCGCCGCAGAATGGGCAGTCTTTTTTCGGCTTGGTATCAGCGACGGAACGCATATCGGCAACTGGTTCAGGCGAGGCTGAGACAGGCACGTCCGTGACGATTACGGGGGATGGCTTCTTAAATGCCCATACCAAGGCAGCTACCCAGCCAAGCAGGCTCCAACCCAGGAAGAAGTTAACAGCAGCAATGGCTCCTAGGTTGTTGTTCTTTCGCAGCCATGCCTCGATCGTTGGAAGCATGTAGAAAGCGGGGATGAACACAGCACCACTGAATGCCACTAGGGTGCCAAATGCATTCAACCCGCCCCGCTCTGTCCCCATTGCGTAGCTGTAGAAGGCGAGAAAGCCCAGGACGAGTAGACGAACGACGAACATTTGAACTCCTTGCTCACTGGCCATGGCCTATCCATAGCTAATGACAGGATGCTATCACCATCCCAGCTGTTCAAGAAAAGCCAACACCAAAACCCCGCATAGGCGGGGTTAGGCTTTACGTCAATTGATTACCGCGAAAGACCGTGTGCGACGACATCCGGCATTTCAGCATGCAGTTTCTCGGCCAGGCGCTTGAGCGGCTTGGCCACCGATTCCTTCCAGAGGATCTGCTGGACCGGCTTGCCGTCGCTGTGCTTCTTGCCGGTGTCGGTGATCACGGCGAACTCCTTACCTTCCGGCGTGACCTCCCAGCGTTTCTTACCAGGCTTGTAGGTGACGTGATGCTGTAGGCCGCACTGCGCCAGCAGCTTGTTCATGCTGGCCGCGCTCATGCCGAACTTCTCACCAAGCTCGCTGGGAAGGTAATTCATCTCCTGAGCTTCGTTGACCAGCCGCTTAACGCCGGCCATTTCCATCAGGTCGATGCCGATGGCGGAGCGGACCATGCTGTTAGCGCTCAGGATGGCCTGATTTCCTTCAAGACCCAGGCTCTCAGCAATGCGCTTGGCGGCATCGAAGTTGTCGGCCGCCACTGGCAGACGCCTCTCCTGCGGGATAACTGCGTCGTTCGCTGCTGCCGAGTCGAAGGTTCGAATAACATGGAGACTGAAGGTTGGGCTTACCCACATGGCGTAGGCGTAGACCAGTTCCTTGCAAGCGTAGGTTCCTGGCGAGTTGCCGCCTCGCACCACCCTCAAAGCGGGAATTCCCGCTTTGGCGATTTCATCTGCAAGCTCCTGGGCCTGCCCTACTCGCATCCACTCGCTTGGCTTGTGCCGCGGCTCACCACCGGCAGCCCGGTGGAAGTCGTTGAGGCTGAACCGGCCGTCATGGTCCTGGTGGATCTCGATGCCCGCGATCAGGAGTGCGCTCATGCTGCAGCCCTCCCTTCAGCTACCTCAACCGCGTAACGAGTTGGTTGCTGCATCGCATTGCCCAGCCCTGTCAGGAATGAATTCAACTGCTGCAGTCTGTTACGCAGGCTTCGCACCTCGTACCAAGCACCTTCGACCTCAAACCCAGCCTCCCGCAATTCGCACAGAATCTCCTCGCACAGCGATAGATCCTGAGGGCGCGCGCAGATATCGCCCATGGCTACGTCAAGCCAGGCTTGACCCATACCGCGATGCTCAAGCATTTCGGGGCGGCGCTTGGTTAGTGCTTCAAGCGGGTAATGAATGGCCAGCTGTGGCCTGGCTTGCTCTGGTCCGAGGTACTCGCCCTCAATTGCGTAGCTCGCGACCAAGTTGGCGGCAGCATTGAATTGACTAGCAGGGATAAGCTCAACTCGTGGCACTCCGAAGCAGGCATGGAGTGCAGACGCGAGCTTTGCCGTAGCGCTGCGCTGGTGCTCCGAGCTCATCTTTGCTACCCGGCAACGCATGATGTTACTGAGTCGCAAGGCGCCAGGCTTACCGAGGATGTCATCGACCATCGGCACCATCACTCCTTTTGAGTCTTCGTAGCGACCATGCTTGCGGATCGCTGGCAGGACCTCGGAGGTTACCCACTTACGGAAAGCGTGTGGCTTGCTGCCCTTTTTCACCGCATCACGGCACCGGAGGATCAGGGTGTAGAGGCCCGAATCGTTGACGATGTTGGCCTGGCCCTGACGACCTATGTTGAACATAGACCGCTCGTCCTCATCCAGAGCCTGCATGGCCTGGGTGGTATTCGTCACATCCAGCACGCGGCACACATCGGCCGCTACAAACCATGGCTCGCCATTGATAGAGACTGCTCGGACACTATGTCCACGGAAGTCAAACGGGATGACACTGGATACAGCTGTGCTATTATCGCCCATGACGATTTCTTCTCCGAAGTTGATCTCGTTTCCCGAAGCCCTGACGACTCTCACCTCGTCGGGGCTTCTTCGTTTCAGGCCGCTGCCTGCTCCTGCCGCTTTTTTTCTTCCGCTATTAGATAAACCAGCTCCGCTGTCTGAGAGCGGTGGTTCCTCTGCGCTTGAGATTCCACCCATTGCTTCAACTCCTCTGGTAGTCGCAGGTTGAACTGCGGATCTTTCCTGGCCATCACGCATCTCCTGATGCATCACTGTTGTTTACATGGGCAAATGTAGAACGGTGATGCATTGCTGTCAATACCACCGTGATGCATCCTTCCGTTCTGTTAAATAGAACTGGATTCGCCATGAGCCGCTCCGACCCACAGTTCAACCTCAGAATCCCTGAGTACCTGCGCAATCTGGTAATGGCCGCAGCCCAGGAAAACAAGCGATCTGCCACGGCAGAAATATTGGCCAGACTTGAGGCGTCTTTTTCGAAGACGGATAGCGTGAGGCTCAATCTTGGGCTTCCTCTGGTCGATGCGCGTGAGGAAACCGACCAGAGATCTCGCACTGGCGTAGACAAGCAGGCCTTGATCGAGAGCACACTATCTGGTGTTGGAGTAACCCGTGAGGACTTACTTGACGCGGTGTCGAGTGCTATCGAGAGCGCTCTGTCCGGGATGGGGGCTTTCCCGGTCGCGCCGGACAACGCAAAGCCAAAGCTGAATACTGGGCCAAAACCACGCAAACGCTTTCCCAAAGAGGACTAGGCCAGGCCAGCTTCTGGGAAATCCTAGCCTTAGGGTGTGCTTCGGTTGCACACCCCTGGCGAGTCCCATAAAGCACATTACGTCACTGCGGGTGACGCTGCTGAAGGACTACATGACATTGAGTCAGGTAGACAACCCCAAGCCCGGCCAAGCGCCGGGTTTTCATGCTGTGAAAGCCGAATCAGCCAACGAATTCGTCAACGAATCCCTCTCCGTATTCAACCACCAGTTGAATAGCGCACCATTTTTGGTACACTCCCCATATGAACGAGGCGCCACCAACATTGAACGTCAGTTTTTATCGCACGGAAGCAGGCAACGAACCGGTGCGCGAATGGCTGACCGAAATTCCCCGCGATCACAAGCGGATGATCGGAACCGAAATCAAAACGGTTCAGATCGGCTGGCCGATTGGAATGCCGGTTGTCAGAAAGCTTGATAAAGGCCTATGGGAGGTCAGGGTCAACCTGGTCGATACCATCGCCCGCGTGCTTTTCACCGTGGACGGGAGCGTCATGGTTCTGCTTCACAGTTTCATCAAGAAGAGCCAGAAAACACCAGCGTCTGACTTGGAAACCGCCAGGCAACGCAAAGCAACACTAGAGAGGAACAAGCAATGAACCAGCACATCGGCTCCGATTTCGACGATTTCCTTGCAGAGCAAGGTCTCGCAGAGGAAGTGTCTGCTGCTGCCCTCAAGCGAGTCATCTCTTGGCAAATCGCTGAAGCCATGAAAAGCCAGAAGGTAACGAAGAAAGCCCTAGCTGCGCGCATGCATACCAGCCGTACCGCAGTGGACCGAGCACTCGACCAAGACGACCCAGGCATGACCTTGGCGACCTTGGCCAGCGCCGCTCGCGCCCTTGGTCAGCGCGTTGAAGTTAGGCTCGTGCCAGAGCAAGAGGCAGCTCACGCATAGCCTCATGTCTTATCTAAGCCCGCCGATTGCGGGCTTTTTCACATATAGACCAAGGAAAGGCCATGCTAAATCGTGACGTGCAGCACCGACTCCTGATGATGCTTGCTGATTCATATCCAACAGGCATGTCGGACCCATCAGAAGAAATGGGTCTCGATGCCAAGGTCGGCTCTCAAAACCTCTACTACTTGGCCGAGCATGGCCTGATCACGGTGGATCGAAGCATGGAGATCGGTCCCGATTACCCGACACCGGCTTTCGCAAATATTACTGCCAGGGGTCTCGACTTCTTAGCCGATGACGGCGGGCTCAGCGCTATACTCGGCGTGGTAACGATCAAGCTGCATGAAGATACAATCAAGGGCCTTATCGAAGCCAAGATCGCCGCATCAGACCTCGCGGAGGAGGAGAAAACCTCTATCCGCTCCGTTATCCGAGGATTGCCCGCCGAGGCCACAAAACGCCTGACAGAGAAACTATTGGACCTGGGCATGGAAAGCCTGCCGGCAGCAGGCCCGCTACTTCGTACGTTCCTGCAGTCCCTCGGGGGTTAGTCGAGTCATCGGCAACATAGCGAAGCTGCTGGATTTCAAGAAAGATATTTATCGCCTCTACTTGGGCTAGTGACGCGACGGGTAGAGAGTCTTTTTAGCGGAGCGGCGTCTGCCTCTGCATTCAAACAGGTCAGCCCAACAAATAGCAGCTCTCTGGAATCCCAGGGACCGTCCTGTTTCAAGGGGATGACTTCGCAGTGGTCCCAATTGCAGGGTATCGGAGGTTTCACGGAAACGACTTTGGCTGTTGGGTCGATTCTCGTTTCGAGCCTGCTTACCGCAACCGCATCCGCTTTCTGATTGCTCATACTGCCCCCAATCGGCCAAGCCGCTTCACTTCGCGTCCCGATGACGCAACACAAGGCGCGTCCGATCGAGCCAAGGCCCGCCGAACACGATGACTTCTGATGGCCTGCTAAGCAGGTGGTGCAGCATGAAGGGGCCAGGGCCGAATATCTCGGCATGCTCTTCAGGCAGTTGCGCTTCGGCGCCCAGGTAGATACCCGCGTGATTAGGATGCGCGGTACGCCCGACAGCCATGACGATCATGTCGCCGCGCTGCGGCTGGTTGACCTGGTAAAAGCCCGCGGCCTCATAGGCCTGCTCATACAAGCTCGGGCCGTCCAGTTTCTCCCACCACCCGTCATCACGGGCATAGGCCGGGAACTGAAGCCCCCACTCCCGCTTGTACCAGTCCGCGCAGACCTGCCAGCAGTCCCAGGCACCGTGCACGAACGGCCGGTTAAGCAACGGCGTGTAACCGGTTGGCGTGATGCTGCGCAGATCGCTTTCAGGCCACGACAGGATGTGCCAGGGCAAGCCGGTTGCCTCACACATCGCCAGGTCACGCGGTGAGGGTCTGCTGGTGGCGTCCGGATGTGAGTGCACAATGCCAATCACCTCCCCCTTGTCCTCGGCCGCCGCGTAGTCTTCCGGCGAGATACGGAACTCCTCGGCAGGATCGGTCGCGGTGTTACCGCATGGGATGTAGCGGTGGGAGCGGCCGACGGCGATGATCAGACCGCAGCACTCGCGTGGGTATTCTGCCGCAGCGTGCGCTTGCACGGCGGCGAGGATGTGTTTGCGCATGATCAACTCCGTGCGATCAGGGATACAGCCGGGAAGCCGCCAAACGGCAGTTGGTTGCCCTGCCCGTGGCGAACGGTGCACCCCGTGTCGAGGCAGCCATTGCACTGGTCCTTGACCGGGTCGTCGGTGGGATTGCCGTCAAGGTCGAAGTAGGGGCCGGTGTAGCCGCAGTTCGGGCCACGGTAGCCGGCGGTCATTGCCCAGTGGCACAGCTGGGTCATCTGCCGGCCAATCGTTTCCCCGCCTACATCCCCGGGACTGGCAAGCTCCCAAGCCACTGTGGTGCCGTTCTCGGACACCTTCTGATCGAGATACCAAACCTCGATCGCTTCCTCTGTTGGATCGGCCTCCGGATTGCCCGAGGGGTAGTTTGCCGCGTCCAGGTAGCGCGCCATGGTGTGGCGAATCGTCAGCTTGAACTCGAGCAGATTGTCGAAGGCCAGGCACAATGCAGTGATCCTGCCGTTAACGTTGCCTACGGTCAGGGTTGGTCGCACAGCGGTACCATCCGAGTTCGCCTCAATGCCATCGATCTGCATCGGCCAGGCACCGTATTCGTTGCCCTGCCACCAGATCGACTTGGCTCGGAGCTGGTCGGAGTTCGCACCAGCTGCAGCAAGTTCTTCTGGTGTGTGCGGTATCGCGTGCCCGTGAAAGCGCAGCGTGTCGGCACCAAAGTCTGAGCCATCCAGCTCAAACAGCAGCACCTCGCTACCAGGCTCCAGGCTCTGGATGTCCTTGATCAGTGACATGGTGAATCCTTACGGGTGAAATGCCCGCTCGAAGGTGGCGGTAACTTTGAAACGGCCGCCACCCACCGGGGTAGGCTTAGGGTCTTTGCAGGTAAATAGCCCCAAATCCCCGAGCGGTGTGGTCCACAGAAATGCCTTGGCGCCGCCGAGCCGGTCGAAGAACTCCATTACCTTGCGGATCTGAGCCTTCGTGCCGGTAACCGTGATGGGGTAGCTGTCTTCCTTGTTATTGGGTCCATCGCCTACGACCTGTCGGTACCCGCCGCCAAAGCGTGACTCGCGGGTTCGGTAGCTGATCTCCGGCGTTTCACCGCGCTGGGTTGGCCAGCTGAATTTCTCGATGGCCATCAGCGCCTCCCGCTGGTGTTTCGATGACTGACGCCACCTGGGCGCCATGATTCAGCGACCGCCTTCTCGGCAGCCATCTGCATTTGCTTCTGCATGTTCTGCTGGAGCAGCGCTTGATCGAGCTGCATGCCCTGGTTGCTACTGTCTTCCATGACCAGAGTCACAGGAGCGGATACGTTGATGGACGCGCTGGGCTGAGACTGTCCAGATACCTGCCGAGGAACCGGCATGGGTGATACCAAACCACCGTCTGCGTAGCCGCGGTTATTGAGAGCTGATAGGTAATCAAGCATTCCAGGCTGGCTGACAACCTCACGGCGCAATACAAACTCACCGGCGTGCACTATGCCGGCAGGGTCATACTTGCCGCCCGCGCCGGTGTAGCCACCGTCCGAGAACCCATATGCAGACGAGTAGCCAGCTTGGGAGGCTCCGAGATTTGAGGAAACCGCGCCAGCCGAGCCGGCTTCCATGCCATTACCCCCGCCACCGCCAAAGTAAGCGGATGCCGCAGTAGCTCCCCAGCTCACCAGACTTCCAAGCAGCCCAGAGGCAGCACGCTGCGTCTCGATCCGGACCATGTCAGCAAGGATCGACTTGGTGAAGTCTGCAAACGAGAACTTGCCGGTCATGGCAAAGTTTACGACCGCATCCTCCATCGAGCTGAACGCGTTTGTGAACAGCGCTTTCGTCTGCCCGGCAACATCACGAGCCTGCTCCAGGTAGTTCTGAAAGGCAGATGACGCGCCCTTGCGCCAATCACCCTGCGCGGCCGTCATCTGGTCGTAGTTGACGATGGTAGTTTCCTGCAGCTCTCGCTCGGTTTTGCTCAGTGCGGCCAGCTTCTGATTGTACTCATCAAGGCTCATGCCGCGGGAGCCATCGCCATATTGGTTGGCCAGGTCGAGGCGCTGCTGGTTCATCCGATCGGTGATTCCGTTCTGCTGATCCTGCAGCCCACGCTGGCGATCTCCGAGCCCAAGTCCGTCAGCGGATCGCTGTCCCTGCAACCTGAGCGCCGTGACCTGCTGGCCAAGCGCGTCGGTGTAGGTCTGCACAGCCCTCGCCTGCTTGGCTAGTCGGCCTTGCTCATTGGTCGCCAACACCGAAAGCTCCGTGTCAGCCTCCTTCTGCGCCTTGACCATGGCGGCCCGAGCGTCGGCGATCTTCTGGTCCAGCTGGATTCGCTGCTGGGCGCTGGTACTGCTGCGCCCCTTGGCTTCCTCCAGTGCCTTGATCTCTTTTTCGTATGCGCTTGTGACCTCGCCCTTCTGCTGCTCGATGATCGCGGCCCGCTGTGCTGCATACGACTCCTGCGAGATCAGTCCGGCCTTCTGCGCCGCGTCCAGCTCCTTCTGGTGGTTTTTGTACTGGGCCAGGATGGCAGCCAGGGCGTTCTTCTGGTCGTTGAAGCCGGAGAGGTCGACAGACGTGGTACGCCCGCCGGTGTCCTTGAACTGCTTGGCGATATCGGCCTGCACCCGGGCGATGTTCTCGGGTTTCAGCCGCTCATCATCCGGGTTGACCTTGCGGATCGCTTCGAGAGATTTGGTGTACTCCTTCAGCGCATCAGCTCGCTTTTCAGCGTTGGTCCTGGCGGACTTCTCCAGAGCGTCGATCTTACCGATCGCCACTATGGCCGCCTGCTGCCGCTGGGCATCGAGCTCCTGGGCCTTCGCAATTGCTCGCTGCGTGTCCCGCTGCTGGATGAGAGCTTTGAGCTCCAGGTTGGCGTCGGTCAGCTTCTTCTGCGCAGCGGTATCGTCCGGGTCCCCTTTCACCGCGCTCTGGGCAGCCGCCACGCGCTGCTGCGTTTCGACGATACGGCTAGCGATATCCTGGTCACGGCCAATATTCTTGACCGAGTCTACGGTTGCAGCAACCTCGCCACGCAATGCCTTCCAACCGCGCTCCCAGATGGACAGGTTCTCGGTGACCTCCTTGCTACGGTTCTTGATGGTATCGACATAGGTGTCGGTGAGCAGCTTGGCAGCCCCGATGGTGTCGCCCTGCTCCTTCAGCGCAACGATCTGCGAGTACGTCGAAGCGGTCAGGAAATTGTATTGCTCGTTGAGGTCCTTGGCAGCCGCCACCGGGTCTTTGCCGATCTTCACGAACTCGGCGACAGTATCCTCGACCGCTTTGCCGGTCGCTGAGCGCCACTCCAGAGCGGCCTCGGTGATTTCGACGAAGCTGGCAGAGGCTACCTTGCCGCTGCTGGCCAGCTGAGTGAGTACCTCTGCCGCAGCGCCGGTGGTGCCAATAGTGTCCGTGACCTCGCGCGCCATCCCGGATAGGCGGTCCGACGTTGTGCCGGCGGCGTTGCCGGTGGTGATCAGCGCTTTCTGATATTCGACCGCCTCCTGGCTTCCAGAATAGTAGGCATAGCCGAGCACGCCGACCGCTGCTGCTGCGACAGTGAAGGGGTTCACCAGTCCCAGGACATAGCCGCCGAGAGCCTGAACGGCCGGCCCTATGCCGCCAAACATGTCCTTGAGCTGGCCGCCCTGCTGTAGGAATACCTGAAGCGGGGCCTGGCCACCCTGCAAGGACACCACGATATCGGTGAACTGCGCCGGTACGCCGCGCAGTGCTGCTGCAGTGGCCTTGGCCGACATACCAGTCTTGTTCAGCGCAACATCGGCGCCGCCCAATGCGGTCCGCGCCTGGTCGATCTTCGTCTGGTACTCGCCGAAGGTCTCCGCATCGAGCGCACCACTAGTGCGGAAGCCCTTGAGCTTCTGCTCCATTTGGTCAAGACGGCTCATTGCTGCGACGGTCGGGTCGATCTTGCCCAACAGCTCCTCAAGCGCCTGACCTTCTTCCCGATGCGCGCCGGCGGTCTTCTTCGCCGCCTCCGCCTGGCGCTCCTCCGTGGCGATGAGGGCCTGGGCCCGGCTGTTGATGGCTGCCTGACGGCTGGCACTCTCCGACAGAACTGCGTTCGCCTGGGCGGTGACCTCAGCGGAGTGCTCGGTCGCACGATTGAGCGACTGAACGTACTGGCTGGCCTCCAGGGAGGCTTTGGCCACGGCAAGAATCCGGGCCTGCTGCTCGTCAGCAGACTCGGCGGCGCGCCGGCCCGCCTGGGCGCCGGCATCCGTGGCACTGGTGAGCGCCTCCTGCACCTTGCCAGCCTGCGCGACCTCGGTCCGAAACGCTCCCATGTTCGCTGCGGCGCTGCTGAATGCCGTGGAAGCGCTGGTAACGGCGCGCCCTACAGTGGCCATCTGCTGCGCCAGCTCAGTCTGCTTGGCATTGAGCGCCTGTAGTTCCTGAACGATCTGTCGGGTGTCACCCTGCAAGCTGCCAAGGGCGGTCTCCCAGGCGCGTCCGGTTCGCCCAGCCGATTCCTCGCTGCGTTTGCCAGCGTCCGTAAGCTGGTCGAGGTTGTCCTTGGCCTCGACAGCATCGCCGGAGTCGATCTGAAGACCGAGAGAGGCAATGGTGGTCATGATCTACTCCATCGATTCGGCCATGACGGCCAAGGCCTCAACCTCCATGACGCGGAGATCGGGAAAAATGTCTGTGAGGTCGCGGCGCTTGATGCCGAGCATCGGGGCCGTTGCAGGAATGGCGGTGTAGTCCAGGCCGGACGGGCCGCCCGAAGCCACCCTCCACTGCGTGCCCAGGGCATCGAATAGACGGAAGGCTGGCCACGCATCAGGCCAAACCTCCACCACCTCCTCCTCGATGTCGTCAAGGGTCAGCCCCAGCGCGGCCAATTGCTCGGCAGACGGGCCACGCTCATAGCAGGCCCGGGCCGCCGCCCTCAGTTTCCCAGGCGTGCCGGGCTGTAGGCCGCCTGGAAGGCATCGGTGACCGCCTTGGGCGCGCCGGTGCAGGTGCGGACCAGGTGAAGGATCGCTTCCTGGCTGAACTCGTCTTCCAGATCCCAGCCGGTGACAATTTCGCCCAGTTGCTCGGCCTGCAGGTCGATCTCGCCAGCAGTGACCTCCTCCCAGGTTGCCCCGCTATCCTTGGCTTTCTCCGCCCAGACGTCGCGGGCGTTGTTCCAGCGGTCGAACATGCCGGCCAGCGCCACGCGATCCATGTAGCGGAACTCGAACCCAACGGGCACTGGCTCGCCGCCGATGCGGGGTAGCTGCACCACTGCGGTAAATGTCGGGTTTTGCGCGATCTTGATCTTCGCCATGAGGAGTCCTTAAGCGCCAGCCAGATAGCGGGTTGGTCGGCCCGAGAGCGCGATGCTGATGGTGCGGGTCATGAGATTGTTCCGCTCCATCGTCGGGGTGGAGGTGATACTCACGTACCCTGGATAAACGATCTGATCACCGCCCGGGAGCTTGAGCCGCACCACTGTCAGCTCCTTGCTATCTCCGTAGCCTTCCACAAGGGGGACATAGGCGGCGCTTGGCTGGTCCTCTACAGTGATCGAGAGGGTGATCGGGTTCCGGTTCGTCGGGAATTGACGATCGTCGTCATCTTCCAGATAGCCCACGGTCAGATACTGCTGCTCCCCACCCGAGGAGGTGAAGGCCGTAACCTTGGAGATCTGGGCCCAGTTGGTTACCGGGACTACGGAGCCAATACCCGCGCCAGCGGTGAATTTCTCGACGTTGCTGGTGTTCATGCCGCCAAGCGAGAACTTGTCGGCAGCTACACTCGCAGCGCGCACAGCGCGGTCGGTAATGAGTGCCCAACCTGAGTTGACCAGCAGAACGTCTCCGTTCTTGATGGTGTGGCCTGCAGCAGTGGCCACCGGTGGCGCCGCGTTGGTCAGGGCGGTGAAGGCGACTGAGGCGCCGAGTACGCTGGCAATTTCCAGCACGGAGCCGTTCGGCAGCGGGAAGCGTGCGGCCATGGTGTTTTCCTCTTGGGTAGAAATGACGAAGCCCGCACTGGGCGGGCTTTCGTTCGTCAGGGTTGGTGTCAGTGAAGTGGAAGTGATGGCTGCAACTGCGACGCCAAGTCACTCAGCCTTGCTTCAAGCGGCGGCTTTTGTCGCTGCCATTGGCGAAGGCCTTTTCCGCAAAGGCTGGCGACCGCCTGCTTACCGCTGTACTCGAGTAGCGTCTTTTGGAATTCGGCACCGAGCGATTGCCCTTGGCGCGCATGCTCATCCAGCACATCGAGCACTTTGCGCCGGAAGGACTTGGCCCAATCTGTACGGGCGAACATGCCAAGCAAGTGAGCACCACGGAGACTGAATACCCGCACGTCTTGCTCGCCACCCCGGGTTTGCATCTTGATCATGCCGGTCATGGTTGGCGTAAACTCGTCAGCATGACGCCGATAGAGTGTATTGAGCTGACGAATGCCACGCTCAAAGGGTGCATCACTTTGATCACCCCCTTTCCCATAGAGCGCGGTGGCAATCTCCGCAAGCGTTAAGCAAGGCTGTCCGCCGTGATCAATTACGCTCAACTCGATGTCGCCGACAATCAATTTGTCCATGATGTATCCCCTGCAATAGCCCTGGAAATAGATCGGCCACAGCAACGCCCCAGGGAAGGCGCTTTCGGGTGCCCCCTAGCTGTAGCCTGAAAGGTGATCTGGTATTACTGGTCCGCGACACCGCGGTAGGTGAAGCTGGCCGGAACCGTGTAGGTCGCCGACTCGGTGATAGTTGGGCCCTGCTCTACCGGCTCGGTGATCAGGCCCTCGAAGCCATCGCGGCTGACTGGGGAGTCGACGCGGAACAACCCGGTGAGTTCCTCTACCAGGGACTCTGCTGTCGCCAGCGCCTGGCCCGCCGGGCAGATGATGCTCACCTGGTAGACGCCGGCGTACTCGTAGGCGTCCCCGCCCAAGTACCGGCATGTAGTAGCGCCGGGCAGCTGAAATGCCCGCAGGTATGTCTCAGCTGGCAGAGCTTCAAACTCCTGCTCGAAGTTCGCTACCCTGATTGGCCTTGCCGCGGCCCATGCCATCAGCTTGATCTCGATGGCCTGGCGTGCCTTTGCTTGGCTCATACACGGTTGTTCCTGATGGCTTCGTCAACAATGCGCTGGAAGTTCGCGAGCGTTACCCGGACCATGCCAGCCGGGGCCTGCGATGAATGCCCGTATTCCAGCGGGATGGCATAAGGCAAGTTGTTCACGATGTAGGCCGTCTGACCGATGGTCAGGGCCTGAACCTGGCCTATGAGCTCGGCAATAGCTTGACTGCCCGACGGGTCGATGCGGTCGAGCTCTTCAGCCGCCGGAGAATCGATGGAGAACTGCCAATTGCCCCGGAATCGACCCCCCACATAACCCTTCCCGACCACCAGCCCGTTCACAGCGAAGTTCTGCTCGAGCTCGGTCTTGGTCAGCGGCTTGGCGTACTTGACGCCCCTGCGCAGCCTACCGGCCTTCGTGAAGTTGTCCTGATTCAAGTTGATCAGCGTATTGCGGACCGCCACCTTAAAGTCGTAGTCCTCTGCGGCCTTATTAGCCTTGGCACGGTGGGCCACGTTGGCTGCCCATAGCTCTGGATTACCTACCGGGGACATCAGGATGACACTGCTACCGATCTCGATCACGATCGCTCTGAAGGTAGAGTCCAACGCATGCTGGGCTTGCTCCGTAAATGCTCGAATGCTGTCGGCAAAACCACCTTCAAGCCCCCCGTACCGTTGAGCCATATGCGAGCCGCGCGCCATATCACTTCCTCAGCTGGATTGTCCAAGTAGCGCTAGCAGGGTCCTCAGATACGTTTAGCGCCCGATAACCACTGATCTGATCGCCGATCTTGGGAGCTGCCGGAGTTTTCCCAACAACGCCCGCCTGCTGCTCAAAAAGTTCGCTTTGCAGGACCAGCAGCTTCACATCCTCAGTCTGGATGCGTGACCCGTCGATCTCCTTGGCCAAGTAGGTTCCGAAAACTCCGCGACCAGAGTATTGAATGGTCGAGGCCGGGGCAGCACCACCTAAGCCTGGGTCGTATCCCCCCTTCACCGTGCGAATGCCGGCGACCAGCCGCACAGCATCAGCCAGATCATCGTCGAAGGCCTCGGCAAGGTCGGCCTGGATATCGTCGCGCAGCCCCATAGTTACCCCCGTTTCACTGCGAAGGCGAATGGATTGCTGCGCCAAGGCTTGAGCAGAGCCAGAGCCAACTGCACGGAGGCCGGTTGGGCTGCCGTGCTGGTCTTGTCGATTGAGCCAAAGCTCTTGCTGGTCGACACCGAGTCTGCCTTGACCGTCTTGGCTTCGAGCGAACCCTCAGTCTGCTGCACGTATAGCTTCCCTTGGGAGGCGCACTTGGACAGCCTAGCGCCGGCCTGCTTCACGTCGTCAGGGATATCGGCCATGTCGATGCCGACCAGGTTGAGCGACGTCAGGTAGGCATTCGCCTCGAAGACCGCTTCTTCCTTGTCGGCGTCAGGCGCCCAGCCAGCCCCGAGGATGGCATCCACGTCGGCCACGGTGGTGTAGGTAGCCATCAGGCCTCCGCTTGAATGATTGGGGCCGCAGCCCCGGTGTTACTGCTGGTTGAGCTCGGCGACCTGCTTCTGCAGCGACTCTTTCGAGGCGTTGGCGCGGTAGGTGACGCCGGCCTTGTCCAGTGCAGCCTTCAGCGACTCGACCTCAGGATCGGCAGCCGCAGCCTTCAGGGATTCGATCTGCTTAATCAGGTCGGCCTTTTCCTGCTCCAGGTCGATTACCTTCTGGACTTCGCCGTCGCGTTCGCGCTGCAGGCTGGCGATTCCGGCATTGACCGCTTCCAGAACCTGGAACAAGCGGCCTGCGGTTTCGCCAAGTTCGCCTTGCGGGCGCTCCAGGTTCTGCTCGGCGAACGAGTCGACGATCACGCCGATGGACCCAAGCTCGGCGACCAAACTATCGAACTCGACACGATCTGGACCTTCGACAAGAGCCACACGTCTCGGTACCTCAACTACTGACACATCAGCGCCAGCGGCTTCGTATGCATTGACCACCTTGGGCCAATGGCCGATCACCACAACCGATTCGACGCCATGTTCGGTCTGATCAAAATGTCGTGGGTTGCGATAGGTCCGGCCTTGCTCGAAACCGTCACGCTGGGTTGTGTAAATCAATTCCATGGATTGTCTCCAAGGCAGGCCCTCGGGCCCGCCTTTGCAGTAGCCGATTAAGGCGCGGACAGGTCGATCAGGACACCGGCAGTAGCCTTATCGCTGGTCGCATGCTTGCGCCAGTTCGCGCCCGCGCCGAGGGCTGCGAGATTGGGGTTTACGCCCGCAGTGTCCTTCCAGGAGTACCCCATGATGTCGACGTTGAAAGCGCCTTCCGCGCGATAGCCGATTGCCAAGTTTTCCTGGTTGTTCACCGGGTAAGAGCGCACGCCAGGGGCCTGGGATTCAGTTACCGAAACGGCGCCCACCTGAAGGCCGAAGATTCGCTCTTCGGTGACTTTGTCAGAGACGAGGACCGGTTTGCCCATCGTGCCAGGCGAGCCGCCGTAGATGACCACGCCCGCCTCTTCGTAGATCTTCTGATCGATGGCGTCATCAACCAAGTCGAAGTAGGTTGCGGAGTCCATGGCGAAGAGAGCGATGCGGTTGAAGCGATCGCCGAACTTGCGCATGCCCTTGGTCAGCACCTTCTTGTGGTCGACCGCGAAGGAGCCACTGGCAACCATGTTGGCGTTTGCGCCAATGGCAGCGCCCAGGGACGCGAAGGCAGTTTGGATGTAGTAGTCCAGGGCGGCGTCGGCCATGTCCTGGCCAACCAACATGGAGAACTCTTCCGGGCTTCGCGCACGACGCTTGAAGGCTTCCTCAGTGGTCTCGTATGGACCGTACTTCCAAGGGGTTTTGACGCCGACCGCTTCATCAGCACCGATCTTGATGCCGGTTACAGCGGCGTCGGAGTTCACGTTACGGTGACCCAGAGTGCCACCGATCTTGTAGAACGAACGCTTGCGTAGGTCGCCCTCGATCAGTTCGTTGCGCAGAATCAGCGCGCCACCTGACGAGGCGTTGAACACCTCCAGAACGTCTTGCAGGCGCTCCAGATAGGCAGTTTGGGCAAGATCGTTATAGATGATCATGTCCGAGTTGAGGGTGGTAGGCATCTGCTACTTCCTATTTTGGCAATTTGAGGTATGCCTCTTGTCCGTGCGCTTCGATGTACTCGCGCTTCTGGACAGAGGTCATTTCGGAGCGTTTCTGTGCGGCCCCGCCGCCTTTTCCAGCACCGCCGGCCCCGCCGCCAGATGCCTTGCTACCTGCGATAAGCGGCGCGAAGGCCGGATCGTTGGTGAATTCTGCTTTCAGCTCATCCAGCGTCGCTGCGGAGAGCTTGCCGGCGGCGTCCAGCACGACAACGGTGGGTTTACCGTCGCGCTGCTCGACGCTCAGCCGGCGTTCGATGTGGGGGAGCAATGCCTTTGCTGTGCCTGGGACAGCGAGAGTGGTAGCCAGCTCGGTAGCCGTGCGGCCCACCGTCAGGTCCCGGATCTGGCCCAGCAGGGTGCTGTTGGTACTTTCGAGCTGGCCGGTCAGCTCTGCTTCGCGGCGGGCGTACTTCTCGGACCAGGACTTCTCGAGCTCTTCCACGTTGCCCGACTTCCGGGCCGCCTCTTCGCGCTCAAGACGAGCGGCTTCCTCAGCCTCTTTGCGCGCCTTCTCGGCCGCCTTCTTCTCGCCGAGCAGCTCGTCCACCTTGGCCTTTAGGCCGGAGACGTCTTCCTGCTGCGGCAAGCCTTCGATGCCAAGGATGAACTTGCCGTCTTTCTCGACGTACAGGCTCTGGATGGATTCTTCGACGCCTTCGAGGCTGTCCAGTTGGAATTTCAAGGTCATTGCTGTCTCCCAGAGACTTGGTGCAGGCCCTGCCTGCGGGCATAAAAAAGCCCCGCACTGGGCGAGGCCTTGGAATTGCGCGCCACGTTCAACGAGGCAGCGTTTTGTGGCGCGGCAGCTCATAACGAAAAAGCCCCGGCGGATGCCAGGGCTTTCGTTGATGTCTGCAGCTCAGGGTTTGTCGAAGTCGTCTTCGAGCTTTTGCAGTACTGCATCTGCCATTTTCTTGCTGAATTCTTTCCAGGCTTTTCCGCCGTCAAAAACGCCAACGCCTTGGGCAAGATTTGCCTGATGCTCACGCCGAGCCTCTTGAATCAACTCCTTCGCGCTTTTTTCGTTGGTCGTCATGATCGCTCCCGACTGTATTTCAAACCCACCCTACCGCTCAGAATACTCCAGAACTGGTGTTCAGCTTCTGACTGAGTGTGCTCGCGTTCAAGCTCGCCTCGATTGACCAAATCATACACACGTTTGATGGCTTCTTGCTCGACCTGGTCTGACAGCTTGTCGACGACCTCGCCACTTGGCCATCCCTTTTCAGCAACCATGGTATAGCGCAGGGTTGGGCCAACAGCTCGCAGCTCATGAAGACCAATGTAGGATGCCAGCTCAACATCCTCAATCGAGAACGGGCTATTGCCCGGGTGATTGTGCGTGAATGTCGTCCCCCTCAGCTTGCCAAACTCGCTCTCTGGGAAGCCAACACGATCAGGCTGGCCCTGGCGCTGAAGCAGGATCGAGCCGTCGTCACCAATGAACGCCCCCGTTTCCAGTGCGTCCCCACGAATCCGATTTTCGATCTCGACTGCGGCACGCCGCGCAGGCGTGGAGACATCCGGTTTTCTGATGGGATAACCAATGTCATACACAGTGAACTCGCCGGTCGGTTGCCTGAAGGTAACCGCTTCGCGTTGCCGCAGCTGCTGTAGGGTGAGCGTCTTTCCGTTGTCGTCTACGAACTTGTCCAGCGTCAGCTCGCCCTTGCTAAACAACTCATAGCGGGCCGGGCCGAGCACGTCCTTTTGGAACGATGGAGGCTGCCGCGCCAGCCATTCGCCGTAGCTGGTCTTGCTGCTCACCTGCTCGACGCCATTCGGGCCAATAGCCGGCCTGGTGGAGCCGGGGATTTCGCGGGCGAACTCGTCTTTCAGCACCGGGATGAGCGTGGTCCGGCACCGCCAGTGATACGGCGGCTTAGGCCCACCCAGCGGAATGATCGTCTGGTCGATGCTCATGCAGAACAGCGTTGTGCGGCTATCCAGGGTGGCGATCCGGCGCATCCCTTTGAGGATATCGTCGTTGTCCTTGAGCACTTCCACGCGCGCCGTGGTGGCGATGTGGTTGGTCATGGTGTTGACGAGGGCCTGCGCCTGATCGCGTTGCTGGACGCCCAATGAGGTCAAGCGGCGACTGATCTGTCCGGACGTCTCGCCCAGCGCGGAACCCATGCGGATCTCGCTGATGATCTCAGCGCTCTTCTTGGTGCCGTATTGGTCGAGCGCGCCGTTGATGCTGATGCGCTGGCGGCCTTTGCCGACCTCCAGGTCGAGTGGATTAGCCAGTGCAGCCGCGGCGACCTGCTCGATGCTCGGCCTGTTCAGCTGGACGACCGCATTCACGACCTTGCCCAGCAGGGTCATGTTGAACTCGGCCTCGTAGCCGCCGAATTCGGTCAGGTCGAGCACGGCCTGCTGTTTCATATCGCCGTATACGCCCGCTAGCTCGCCCTGTAGCTCTTTGATCTGCTTCTCGTACCGCTGGGTGCCGTACCGGCTCAATCCTTCTGATACGCGCGATTTGGCGGTGCTGATGGCCTTGGTGATGAACTTGGCCAGGCGCTTGAGGCTTCCCCCGGCATAGCGCTGCACGTGCACCTGGTGGCGAGTCGCCGCGTCGGACAGGTAGCCGTCACTGCTCATCGCCGCCCTCTCCGGTGTCGTTGCCGATCACCGGCGGTTGCTGGGCCAAGTCCTCGTCGATCAGCTCGTCAGTGCGGTCTGCTTCAAGCACGCCGCCCTGGCGCAGGTTGACCCGCACATCCTTCTTGGCGATGAAGCCCTGCTGCCAAAGCTGGATCTGCGCCAAGATGTCCTGGGCAGTCATCGTCTCGTCGAAGAACGATTGGTTGAGCCAGAAGACGGTACCGGCCTCGTCCGGCTCACCCAGCATGAAGCGCTCGGCGTCGAGGATGGCCCGCTTCAGGGCCTCGGACACGTTGCCAGCAATGGTGCCCAGGACACTGTTGTCCGAGCTGTAGCGGATGCGCACGGCCTCAGCAGTCTCGGCGCCACCCGCCTTCTGGACGATGCGCGCGCCGATCATCAGCATCTGTTCTTCCTTGTCCTTCATCAGCGTGCGGGCCAGTTGGCTTTCGGTTGCCTGGACAAGCTTTGCATCACCGGACTTACCCAGGTTGTAACCCCGCGTCGAGCCGATGTGCATGCCGTTCGGGTTCACCTTGGCGAACTCGTCGGCGGTGATGTCGGTCGTGATGAACAGCGTCGGCTGGCTGCTGATGAAGCCGCTCTCCTCCACCGTGGCGCTGTTGCCGTAGTGCAGGATGTTGACGTCAGCCAGGTCTTCCAAAGGCGACTTGTCGACGCTGGCGTCGTTGTTCTGGGCGCCGTAGAAGCTGAACAGGATGTGATCGAAGGGGCGGCCATTCTTGTCGAGCGGCGCGACCTCGCTGTAGCTGTTGCCGTCTTCGGCGTAGACGCGCTGGACGTAGCGGCCATCAACCAGCAGCAGCACGCGATATTGGGTGCTCGTTGTGCGCTCCAGGCTGTCCGGGCTGAACACGGACACGCACTCCAACAGGCAGACATAGACCAGGCGTTTCACGCCATCGACCACCTGCTCGTCCCAGTCGATGATCGACTCGGCGCCGTAGTGGTGAATCAGCGCGCTGCGGCCCTGCATGTCAGCCATTGAGGACACGCCCTCAACCGCAGGGAAGTCAACGAGGAACCCGCCCCGGCCAGCGTCCAGGCATTCACCCACGGCGTCCTTGGACAGCTGCTCCAGGCTGGTGCCGTCACCGCTGGCGTTCTCCTTGAGGTACTCGACCCCGGCGGGCAACTCCAGCTCTGCAGTCTTGCGAAACACCGCACCCAGCAGGCCGGTGCGCGTGCGCCCGGTGATGTTCAGGAACATCGCCCGCTTCTTGTACTGTTTGTACCGCGCCAGGTTCTCGGGAGATTTGTTCTCCGGGTCCGGCATCGGCAGGTAGATATCGTGCTTGCGCACCTCGCGGGCGCCAGCCACGCAGCGCTTGACCAGCTGCCAGCCGGGCAAGGCCTCCGAGTACTCTGCCCGGGGGTGGAAATTAGGCATGGATGGCCTCAGAAAGTGAACGAGATTGGAACGTGAGTGACCGGCCTGCTGATCGGGTAGTCGTGGTGGATGAAGTAGCCCCCCGCGTCGTTCGCGTGGTCCACGCCGGATTTCTTGTCAGGCTCGCCATTGGGCGCCCACACCTGCTGCTCCAGGCCGTCTGCATAGGTCGGGCATCGCAGCGGGTTGATCAGGTAGCGGCGTTCGCCATTCGCATTGCAGAACATCGCGTTCATGGCGTTGATACGGTCTTTCACTGGCGGGTTGGCGTCTGGCGCGATCACGGAAAAGCCTGCCTGGCGCAGGATAGCGATGTCCGTCTCGCTGGCATTAACCGACTTGCGCGACCCGCCAGAGGCGTCGGGATAGATCCTGATCTCGCAGGTCTTCTCGTAATCTCTGCCGTTGTGCCGCCAGTAGCGCTCCTTGATGCGCCGGATCATGTCCGGGGTATCGAAGCCATCGATCAGCTCATCCACTGCCCTTGGTTTGCCGTCTGGCCGCTTCACGTGCGTGATAGCCGCCATCTTGCCGACGTTGAAGTCCATGCCGATGAAAAGCGGCTCGCCCGCTTCGACCGTGTCGAAGCAGGAGTTCAGCTTGCGGTCGTAGGCGTGATAGATCGACCCGGCGTTGAGGTTGACGAACTGGCCGTTCAGGTAGGCCAAGATCAACTGGGCCGGGTACGACTCCATCAGCGACGGGATGTAGTCCGGGGGCAGGTTCAGCTCGTTGTCGAACGTACTGGCCTGCACCAGGCCATACATGCCCTGCAGCGCTGGCTTCTCGCGCAGTTGCTTCACGAACTGCTGATAGACGAACTTGAACCCCTCAGGGGTCGTGGTCACGTCCACGCCGTTCTTCAACCCGGGCACGTTGTAGCGCATCCGGGCAATGATCTTGCGCCAGGCGTGCTCAGCCTTCAGCGCGGGCAGAACATCGAGCTCATCGACCAGGGCGTGCCCGATCTTGAAGCCGACGATGGTCTGCGGCTTCTCCATCGATCGGCAGATGGTCGTGCTGCGGTACTGGCCGCCGCTGTAGAATTCGACCTCCTTGTCGCTCTCCTTCGTCTTGACCTTCAGGCCCCAATCGAAGGCCACTTCCTCGATCGTCGGGAAGAAGATGTCGCGGATCTGCGGGTACGTCGGGGCGAAGTAGCCGGAGTCGATCCGTGGCCACTCCCATACGTGCTTGCACAGTGCCGCGCAACCTACCCAGGTCTTGCCTGAGCCGAACCCGGCCACGAAGCCACGGAACTTGTTCTCCATCCGCAGGAAGTTAGCCTGTGGAACGTTCAACGACGGCATCAGGCTTCCTCGCGTCCACCACGTCGACCTGCACACGGGTTGGCGGCACGTTGTCGTGGGGGTTTTCGTTCTTGGTCTGGCGATTCACGTACACGTCGCCGACCTCTTTGGCGGCCTGCTCAAGGATTTGGAGGGTCAGCCCGTAGTTACGCATGCCCTCAACCTTCTCGGCCAGCCTGCCCAGTGTACGGAGCCGGTAGGCCCGGTTCGCGATGGGGATCTCCGCTGTCTCTTCGCGGAATCTCGTCCGAGTGTCTTCGAACAACGTCACCCAGCGCTTGGCCAGGCCCTTGCCGGAGTACTTCGTGGGGTCGTGTGTCTCCACCTGCTGGCGGGTCACGGTGATGCTGAATTCTTTCTGGACGGCCTCTACCACCTGTGAAGGCGTGTCGAAGCACGCCAAGGCCTGAACGATAAAGGCCTTCACGTCATTGCTGAGGGCTGCCATAGGCTTTCATCCGTCCAGAGCCTGTCCAGAATCAAGCCGACTTGAGCAGACAGGTTCCGCAGGCCCTCGAAATGTTGATCTTGGCCACCTCAGGCGGCCGGCTTGCAGCGTCGATCAGCTGCTGTACGTCGTGGCTTGGGCCATACCGGCGCACCACTCCGACGAACTCTTCGACGTCGTGCCCACGCATCTCAAGCTTGGGCATTCCGTCATCACCGAACGCCGGGGCGCCGTACTTATCGAGCTTGTGGCCGATGTGATAGAGCTCGTGCTCGACCAGAGCGCAGAACTCGGCCTCGGTGCATTGGGCGCAGTAGTCAGCGGCAAGGGTAATCAGGAACTCAGGCTCTTCGCCGAACCAGTCGCGCATCTGCTGCTCTTGCCGTGCCTTCTGCCATCCGCCAGCGCGGAACATCAGCTGCTCGGCCTGGCCAAGCACCACCCGCCCCTGCTTACCGAATCCGCTCGACGCCCACAGGACACCGATGTTGGCGTCTATCAGGTGGGCGTGATCTGGGTTGTGAATGCTGCCGATGTCGGCGAGGATCTCGCTCTGTATCCAATCCCAAACACCGGTGGCCGGGCGTAGGGTTAGCCACAGTGATTCGAGCAGGTCAGCCGGCGGCATTGGTCTGCTCATAGATCACCTGCACCTTGAAATGGTGGCGCGTTGAAGGTATTGGTTGAGATCAGCTAACCCGAAAGGCCAATCATGCAGCTTCATTTCAGGCACCTCAGCGACGTTTCCACCGAGGACATCATCGCGCTCAACAATAATCCAGATGTCTTACGCCAAATGCCCTTGGGGCGTCCCGACTTTGACGAAAGCAAGTGCAAGGCATGGGTCGCTCAAAAAGAGGCCCAATGGGCTCTTAATGGATACGGTCCCTGGGCTTTTTTCGTGGAAGATGAATTCGCCGGCTGGGGTGGCCTGCAGCATGAAGACGGTGACGCTGATCTTGCTTTAGTGCTTCACCCAGATTACTGGGGGCTGGGTAGAGTAATTTTCGATGAAATAGTGCGGCGCGCTTTCCAAGAGTTGGGCCTGGACTCGATTACCATACTGCTCCCACCAACCAGAACTCGTATCAAAGGTGTACTTCGCCTAGGTTTTGTTCACGACGGAGACGTTGATATCGACGGTACGCCCTTCGCACGCTATCGACTCCTGGCAAGCACTAGCGCAAAAATCTCGTAACCTTTTTTACCTGGCGACCATCCTGTGCGTCTCGGCATGTGCATGCCCGTGCAGGATAGCGACGAGCAGCCCCTGAGTATCAATCGCCTTGATATGCGCCGTGCCTGACGCGCTGGTAGCGGCCACCACGTCGGCCGGAAGCGGCAAGACGTGGCGCAGTCGCGTCACGTTGCTCATGCTGGATCTTCGAGGAACGCTACTAACGCCCCATTATTTTGACCGCCAGAAGCTCAAGTGGATTAGTACCACCCATCAAGCGCACGAAGGCGCTGAAGCGCATGTTTGTATTGGCATAAGAGGGAATAGCCAGAGCGAGCGGTACCGGCTGCTCTCTCTGCGTAAACTCTGTCGCAGTCAGTTTGGACATACTGCTTCCACAGTTCCTGGGATTCCTGAAGAAGGACCGGAACCGTCTCATATGTTGCAAAGCTGTCAGGATGCTCAGCCATATGCTGCGCGGTCACCAATTTTTTCTGGTACTTTTGCGTAACACTTTCATTAGCCGCCTCCACCATCGATAACAGGCACAGATCGCTATCTTTCGTCGTACGCGTGTTCGGATTTTTCAAGCACTGTTGCCACTCAGCCTCAACCTTCGAGGCAAACTGGCGCACCCCCTGGTCTAGTGCTTCCTCACGCCCGACATCAGCGTTGGACGGACCAATTACCAGCAATGATCCAAGACTGATTGCTAAAATAAAACTCTTCACAGGCCTCACTCCTTGAGGTGGATACTTCTTGAACTCCATGATGTCAAAAAACCAAACCGCACGCTACATACTGATGGCTTTAGCCCTTGTGTCGTGACTGCGGTGACAGCCGATTCAGAGCCTCATCAGCCTTGTCGGCGGCCTGGTTGGCGGTCGTTGCGGCTTTTGACGCCTTGGTCGCGGCGTTCTCCGCCTTCCGGGTCAGTTCATCCAAGCGCTGGTCGCGCTCAGCCAAGGCAGCGTCATAGGCTTCGCGGATCTGCTTCACCTGATTAGCTTGGGTGCTGGCCATAGCCCAGGAGGCAGACTGCCATCCCAGTACTGCCCCGCCGGCGACCAGCAGCGCGGCGATGATCCAGACCTCTGCCCGGAGGCACCAGCGGCGGGCGATGAACTCAACTGCGCATCTGTCCATCAGGAAGCAACTCCCAGCTTGCCGCGCAGACCGGCGATCTCATCGCTCTGCGCTGCTACGCGCTCATTGAGTTGGCCAACCTGACTGGTCAGGGCTTCTATCTTCCCCTCCAAGCGCCCGACCGTCGCCACCAGATCGTTCCGCTCCTTGGCGAACTGGTCAGCACGGGCCTCGGCTTCTTGCCGGGCCTCACGCTCGATGTCGAGCAGTTCATTCAGGCGCCGGACCATGCCGATATCTGCGGTATCCATTGCCCGATCGGTAGCGTCCCTGGAAAGCCACTTGCGCAGCCAAAGAAAGCCACTCACCAATACTGTGCCCGTTCCACCCAGCCAGGTGGCCGTGCCTGGAACAAGGTCGGTCGGGTCCATTGGTTACCCCAGGACAGAAAAGGCCGCTGAGATGCGGCCTATGATTATCTGACAGCCGAGCTACCTAGAGGCTGAAAACTCAAAAGTCTCCACTGCCAGCCGCATTCAGAAATAGATCTCGAATAGCATTGTTGCGACTTTCGTCTCGTATATTTCGATGAGACTCAGTCGCTGCGGTTAGCCAGTCTTGATCGCGTACGGCCTCCATGAGACGAGGAAAACCGTCGCCTAGCCCACCTTCACCCACGTTATAAATCATATCTTGAAGAGCAACGCGCGCAGCCCCTGGATATTTATCAATTTCTGGAAATAACCGACTCAAGCCGCTAAAGCTGCTATCAACTAGAGCACCAAGCTTGAAATCTACAAACTCGCTGGTGAGATGAAGGCTTGTGCGACTTTTGTACCACCCAGCTACGTAATTTCTAGGAGACGAGTGAATATTGCGCCACTCGGATTGCTTTTGATCAATAGTAGCCGGACCGTTATCGGAATTAAGGAACGGATACTCAGCAGCCGCACTTTCACTCGGCAGCATAAACCCCACCCCAACCGTTACATTACCCAGTGAATCAAGGTACATATGATCAGTATTGCCTTCATTGGTTCTCATTGATTCGTCAATGGCACGACGCTCCCGCGTGGTGAAGCCTGCAGCTTTGTCCTCCTCAGGAAAATCCACCTTCGCTGTCGCATTGATACTACCGGCCCCGCCTGGAGCGAGGGAGACTGCCACCTTGATTTTTACGGTATGTACATCAGTATACTGAAAAGTTGCTAAATACGGACTAGCCATGCGATTCGGCATGCTGATTGAGAACCCACCGCCAACGTATACGCCAGTTTCCTTGGTGTCTACCCAGTTACCGTCTAAGTCAGATTCCTTGAGAAAGTAAGACTTTGTAAACATTGGCTGGCCGTCACTCAAAAACACAGCAGCCACCATCGCATTACTGCGCGCTGGATTTTCAACATTATAAGCCTCGCTAATGGTGAAACTAACTGAAACGCCCGAGTCAATATTAATCATGGTAGTTGCACTACCATTTCCGACCATCCCCGCCCCCATCACCATGCTAGGGTAACTTTCATCACCAAAAGCATTGAAGGTTAGATTCTGAAACCCGGATCCAGCCTCATAGGCTGCAGATCCTGCCGTGGCCGAAAACTCAGCACCACAAAAGTTCTCATCTTCATTTTTCAGCGGAATCATAGTAAATGCCATGTCTCATTTCCTTTAGCAATTAATAAGAAAGGCGATCGGAGTCGCTCTCTTGTCGCTCTTAGGCAATAAGCTTGAAGCTCAAGGCTTTCTAGGTTCGATTGACTCTCGCAGCATCTATTTCTGCGCTACCGTCAACTCCGAAGGTGAGGGAAGCTGATCCTGGCGTGCGAACCTTACTTGGTTCAGAACCCCACATCGGGCGCATTTGATTTGAAGTTGGTAGATCCCACCCGCCCGGGCGAGAAGCCGGTTGCATTTTCCGCAACGAATGTCTCTAAGCATCTGCAAAGCCTTAATTTTTCTGCTAGGCTCCGCCCCGCTCGCGCGAGCAGTGAGGGCCTTGGCTGGCTTGCAGGTACAGTCTGCGATCTGGCGTCTCCCTTGGGTGTTGCTGCACCTTTTGGAGTCGCCCTCTCTTTTTCTCGCTACACAAATGACAAAGCCCCGAACTAGTCGGGGCTTTTGCTTTTCTGCGGGCACTAAAAACCGGCCCCTTGGCCGGTTGGTTGAAGAGCTTGCCCTCGCAAAGCTCTAACAGCGGGCAAATCTAGGTCACCAGTAGCCCGGGAGCACAATAGGGCTTCAAGCGGTCCTGCGCCATAGATCGCGGCTGCCACCAGGCTCAGGGCGTCCCTGCCCAAATATACTGATCAGATTCAGGCTGCGTTGGGCAAGAAGTGATATTCGGGCGTTGCACTCCTCGGCGACGCCTTCTCTCCTGCACCACGAAACAGCGCATCTCGATTTTGTGGCGCGGGCTATGGCTTGCGCCGCTCGATGCCGCCCGGTCCGTACTGGCAATCCTTCAGGCACTGCTCGCAGCGCAAGGCGTGACAGAGCCACACCTGCACGCGCGGCCACCAGGTGACCATAAAAATATGCCGCACCCCAGCCATAGCCAATGTGGCGTGCATGGTGAGCACCGCAGTGGTCTGGCCGAAGAACAGGCTTTGGTTGCGGGCCGTCACGACAAACCCGCTGATAGCGATCGCTGAATAGATCAGCTTTCCGATCACCCCGTCGCGCACCCTGCCGCTCAGCACGCACCAGGTTGCCCAGAAGGCGATCAGGCCGCAGGCGATGGTGTTGATGGTTTCAAGGTTCATGGCTGGTTGCCTCCCCCGAACCTCTGGCGGATGAGCGCCCAAAGGTCAGCGGCTTTGATTGCCCGGTTGATGGCGGCAAGTAGGGAGCCGCCGAAAGTGCCGAGCAGGAAGCCAACACCAGCGACAGTATTCGGCTCGGTGACGCCCAGATATGAACTGACCATCCCCGTCAGGTAAAGCGCGCATGCCACGCCGGTGATCAGGAAGATCATCCATGCGCGCCAGTCGGTCAGGTCGTCTTTGTGCCACCAACTGGCGACTATGACCCCGAATAGGCCTGCAATCAGCAGATCAAGCCTGTCGAGCAGGCGATGAAAACTCTCCATGCACTCGACTCCGGGCGGCACGAAATAAATATCCCAAATTTGCTATGCACACAGCAAATTTGCTGTATACTGAACTCACACAACAACGAGGCGAGGTGATGAGTTACAACGAGTTCAAACGGTGGCTTAAAGCCAGAGGAGTAAGGTTCGAATCGTTAAACGGAACGAGCCATTTCAAAATCTACTTCGAAGGCAAACAAACGATCTTTCCGGATCACGGTGCAAAGGAAATGAAAGAAGGAACCCGGAAAGGAATCATCAAGCAACTGGGGCTCAAATGAGCCCCTACCACCGTTTAAGCCGATTCATCGCCTCGCCTGGCGAACATCACTCAGAGAGCCGCCCGAGGGAGGGCTAGAAATGTTTGACTACCCGGTAACAGTGCACACCGAAGACACCCCAGGTGTTGCGCTTACCTGCGACACCATCCCGGAGTTCAACGCCGCCGGGGATGACCTGGGCGAAGCCTTGGCAGAGGCCGGCATCCTGATGCCTGCCGCACTTTCGATTTACGTGGATCAACGTCGAGCAATCCCTAGAGCGCCAGCACCTGAAGAGGGTCAGCCAGTAGTAGCGCTGTCCGCACTCACAGTGGCAAAAATCGAACTGTGGAACTCGATGGTTGAGAAAGGCATGCGCAAGGCTGATCTGTGTCGCCTGCTCGGCGTAAGCCAGAGCCAGGGTGACCGGCTCGTTGACTTCATGCATGGCACGAAGTTGGAGGCTCTGGAAAGCGCCCTGGCCGCGCTCGGCAAACGCCTGGTGGTGTCTGTCGAGCCGGCCTGAATTTGCGTGGGTCTTTCCCCACCTGTCCGCCGAAGACCATTCCAGCGCTGGCACCCTGATGCACCAGTCTCGCCGGTCCAGTCTCGCGCCATCCACCTGCATAGTGAGGGAGTGGATGCGCGGGCTGCCGGTGTTTTTCCGTACACCACACTACCGGCTAGCAGTGTCCAGGCTGTCCCGCTAGGGCCTGCCCTGGCTGCAGTTGCGTTTCTTGCTGGAACAAAAATCCCGGCGCGTGGCCGGGACTCTTGAGGCCCTATTCGGGCAATAAAAACCCGGCGCCTGGCCGGGTTTGGGTGAGCCGCTCAGGCTCGTGTGGAAAGAGGAATTGCACCAGCAGCAACGCAGCTATACCAGACGGCGGACAAACCTTGAGAAACCGGTGTAACCAGCAAATCCAAGACGTCTTTCATCATAAAGCTAACCTCCTTCGCAGACGTAACTGCTGCGATCAGCGAATCTATTTGAGGAACTGCAGAAACTGCTACAGCCAGAGCAAACAAACCCGCCATCCGGAAAGCCGGCATAGCCACTGGAATCGAACCAGTCTTCCCCCGAAGCTATTGGTCACTCCTAAACGCGCAGGAATGACAGGATGGGCGCATATTGGCTCATTGGCTCACTCGCCGTCAAGCGACATTTGCCACCAAAAGGCCTTCATGGTCGAGAATGTGCTGGGCCTCGACCAGGGCGGCGTCTACCTCGCGCTCCAGAGCCTTGCGGATATCGCGCCTCCAGCGCTCCTGAGTCTTGATCGGGTGTGGCTCATTGCTCCAGTTGTCCATCTCGTACCAGGCGGCTGGCAGGACGCTGGTACTGCGCTTCCCGTCCACGCCTGGCAGCTTTGGCATGGCCCAGGTCAGGATGGCGCAGTGGCGGAATCGCTGCGGTGCAGGCGAGCGATGCGTACGCGTGATTTCCTCGATCGCTGCGTGCTTGCGGTCGACGTGGGTCGAATACTTCGCCACCAGATGCCGCCAGTGCTCGCTGCTGAGGTTTTTGTGCAGTCGGCTGAACACCATGCAGTCGAAGAGGAATGCGGCCTCCTTGCCCACGATAGCGCCCTTCTGCTTGGTGGCCTGAACCTTCGGCTCGTAGTCGCACCCACCCGCACTGTTGATCGTCTCGGCGGCCAGGGCCCGGACTACTGCTGATAACACGTTCTGATAGTTCATTGTCCACCCCCTGCCCGTTTGGCCTTGCTCAAAATGAATTCTTCGTAGCTGCGCTTGCGGCGCACTGCGCCCGCCCAGGACAACGCCACACCACCCACCACCATGAGGGTGGCCAAAATCAGGAATCCCCATGCTGGTGTCATGCTGCAGCCCTCCGCAGGTCTTTGAGCTTCTGCCTGTACAGGGCCTTGATGGCCTGCAGGTCTTCGATGGTGTAGCGCCGGGCTGATTGGTCCCTTTCCAGGGTCTCTACAGCTTCCAGGCCGATGCGCTTGATGAGTCCGATCCGGTAGTCCGCCACGTTCCCGGACAGGTATCGGTTGTCGTGCTTACTTTGGGCGTGGCAATTGTTCTCGTCGAAGCGGAGGTGTGGCGCGGCACCTGTGCTGCGATAGTGGCCAGCGTCGACCGCGTTGCCGTTCCAGTCGAGCGGTCGCCCGCTGGAGATGCAGCGATACCCCGCCAAACGGTCCCGCTCGCGGATATACGCGTTGAACGCCTGCTGAGCTTCCCGCAGGTGGTCACCTTTCGTCTTCAGCTTCTCCCGGCGCTCCTGGAGCTCCTGGCGGGCCTGCTTGGTGATGGCCCTGGCCGCGACCTTCTGCGCCTTCGAATCCTTCGACATGGCCAGCGCGCAGGTGATGCTGCACACCTTCTGCGTGGACATGGACGGCTTGAAGCGCTGGCCGCAACCTGGTGCCTTGCACTTCTTCGGTTTGATCTCAGCTACGCGCACGGCTCGGCCTCCTTGGCTTTCTGCTGCTCGGGGGCGAAGTCACCGCGCAGGGGCATGATCCATTTTTCCCAAACGATGCAGTCCGACTCGCCTTCAATTTCTGCAACCACCCACACCGGGTAACCCTCTCCCTGCTCATAGACGCCAGGGTCCATTGGGTCACGACGATCGACCGGGCCGACAAGGTGCCGAGAAACTAGCTCTACGCACAGGCCGATGGCTGGCGGGTACGTGTGGTTGGTGACAAGCGCCAGATCGCCCGGCTTGAATTGATGGCTCATGCAGCCTCCTCGCTCAGCAGGTCACCAAAGAACACCCCCTTCGGCGCGAACTCGGCCACGATCCGGTCGGTGTACTGACAACCCTGCGCACGATCAAATAGGCGGGTGACCGGGAAGCCATCCGGCCCGAACATGGCGCAAGGGCCCATCAAACGAAGCTTTACGTCGTAATCCAAGTGGATGAACGACTCAGCCCAGCCGGTGCGGAACTCGTCGCAGCCGGAGCGCATGATCGGCACGCCCAGGTGCAGCTTGCAGTAACGGCGAACGTCCTCGATGTCACCCATCTCGGTGCTCTTGGCGATGCGGTCGTACATGGCGAACCACAGGGCGTTCTGGTCCAGGGTGCGGTCCTTGCCGGGGCGCATGCTCACCACGACGAACTTCTTGTCGCGAAACATGCGGGTGAGCATGGTCACGGCCTCGGACAGCTTGGCCTGGCTGTTGACGCTGA
The DNA here is from genome assembly GCF_014269165.1 of Pseudomonas sp. SWRI68. Classification (NCBI taxonomy): domain Bacteria; kingdom Pseudomonadati; phylum Pseudomonadota; class Gammaproteobacteria; order Pseudomonadales; family Pseudomonadaceae; genus Pseudomonas; species Pseudomonas sp. SWRI68. The sequence goes on from NZ_JABWRU010000007.1 coordinate 45,056, forward strand.
TCTTCTCTGTCATGCCGCCTCTCCCTTGCCCAGCTTGAATGCGTAACGCTCCAGCAGGTATGCGCGGTCAACAAATGCGTCAATGACGAAGCCGTTCAGCTTTACCTCACTGACTGCCCCCTCTCGAACAGCTGCCACGTAGTACTTGCAGCCAGGCCGCCCCATGGCCGGGTCGTGCACAACCATCATTCCGTCGAGGCACTCAACGATGATCTGGTGCATGCCACCCTCCCAGTTCAGTGAAGGCACGCCGACCAGGTAAGCGCCATCGCGGTCAAACGCGGGCAAGTCAGCAGTGTCGAAGGACTCGAATGGAATCGCCTGCTGTTCCAGCGCCTCACGGGTGCTCATATCCCCGGCGAAGTAGCGCTCGTGCAGCTGAGCAACCACTACGCCAGCTGGCTCGGCTTTGATCATCGCCAGGCAGGTCGAGAAACAGGTGTTGTGGGTCGGCTGGGTTTGATGAGAGATCAGGTAGCTCATGGCGCCACCTCATCCCAGCGAACCTCAAGCCACATATCCACGAACTGACGCTCTACGGCCTGCACGGTGCAGCGATAGCCCAAGGCGCGCAGCTCCTTGAGGATGGCCTTGCACAGCTCCGGGTAGTCCTTCTCGCTGCAGTAGCAGCTGGTGCCGAATCCGTAATCGCGGATGGTGTATTCGTACTTGCCGGCCTCGGCCGCCTTGGCAACTCCGGCCAGGATGGTATCCACGGCAAAAGCTGGGTCTTTGGCGCGGGCAATGTCGCGCGCTTTGGATGCAGTCATCTTGTTGGTGTCCATCAGTGCTTCTCCTTGCGCTTGCACAGCAGTTTCCAGGCAACGATGACGGGCCATCCAAGTGACAGAACCCACAGGAACAGGTAGTGCTGCCAGCCCTTTGCGTTTTCAGCCGCTAGGCCGACCAAAAAACCGAAGAAGGTGGTGTGAATCCACCCGTAGATCATGATTGCGTCCGCCATCACACCCCCTCCCCGGCCGGCTGCCCGGCGCGCTTGATGTTCAACTTGGCCAGCAGGTGCGCACGGCACGCGGCGGCGCCGGACGGGATCTGCTGTACCGCCAGCAGGCGGGCCTGCTTCTGCCTTGCATGCTCTTCGGCAAGCTCGGCAGCGCTCTTCTGGCTGTCGTGGCCGATGCCGGTCGCGATCTTGCCGTCCAGTGGCTGACCGTCCTGAGCGCGGCGCAGCACGATCTGGTAAGCCCGGTCGAAGCGTGCTTGCAGGCCCTTGTCGCCTTGCTGGGCAGAGCGCAGGTCGAACAGGCCGGTGGCCACCGCGGCGATCTTCACGCCATCGTGGCTGTACAGGCCCATAAGCGCCTCAATCCAGGCGTCGGCCGGGGCCGGCATGCCGAAGTCCTCAGGCATCGGCTGGCACATGGCGATGAACTCGCCAACGCTCGGCGCGAAAGGCTTCTTGAGCTTGCGGCACTTCTCGATGCCGAACTCGATCTGCTCGAGCGTGCGGATGCCCTCGGAGGCGAACTCCTTGATCCACTCCTCCTTGGCAGCGGCCAGGGCCTCGGTGGATGGCCACGCTTGGCGCCAAGCCGGGAAGATCCCGCGCAGGCGGCGGAACAGGTCGTTGACCACTTCGGCGGTTTCGATCGAGACCACCACCGGCCCACCATGAAGCTCCGGCGGACGGTTCTGCATGGCAGCCATCAGCTGGTTGGCTGATTTCATGTGCGCACCATCAGGTTTCGAGCCCACTCGGTGTCGTCGAAGTCGGGCTCATTGTTTTGGCGACGGGTTGCGGGCTGGCTCGCAGCTGCTGGCTGAGGCAGTTCGTCCTCCCAGCGCTTGCCGTTCAGCCAGGTGGATGCGTGCGGGATGAACTGGCCGCCGTCCTTGGTCCAGTCGGCGGAAACGGTCCAGGCAGCCAGCGAGGCGGCCATCAGGTCGAACAGATCAGCGGTGACCTTGATCTTCGCCCAAGCCTTCTTGGCGTCGGCTTTGCTCACCTTGCGCGGGTAGAGCGACCAAAACCGTTCGAAGTCGACCAACTCGCTTTCGCGAGAGTCAGTCCTTACTCCCTTCAGTCCTTGCTTACCTTCAATACTTACTAGTGTCGGATTTGCCGGATACGGCTGAGCCGGAAGCGGTTCAACCGGATACGGCAAAGCCGGAAGCGGTGTTTCCGAGACGACGTAGTGGGTTTCGCCCAGCAAACCGGACTCGCCACGTTCCTGGCGGCGCTCGACGTAGCCGGCGGTGATTAGCTCTTGCAGCAGGCCGTACACGCCGTCACGACCGGTCGGTTTTGCGGACTTTGCGGTCTCGTTGCGCAGGTGGGCTACCGACACAGCCCAGTGATCAGGCTTGCCGAGCAGGAAGACCAGCAGCCCGCGGGCAGCCCAGCTCAGGCGCCCGTCCTCGCTGATCGATTTATTGAGCATGTAGAAATTGGCCTCAGGGCGAGGCGCACGAATGATGCTCATGGCTTGACCTCGAGCCCTGTGCCGCCGCAGGCTTGGCAGTTCTTCCCGCCGCCTTGATCGGGCGCGGGCCCGCCAAGGCGCCCCTCCCCTTTGCACTGGTCGCAGGATCGTTCGTTGTAACGCTCGTAGCCTTCGCCATACTCGTGGCAATAGGTGGCTGGCCAGGCCCCGCGAGTGCCTTTCGGAACGATGTGATAGAAACTGGCGTAGGTGCCACGCCCCGGAACCGTCTTGACCCATACGTGCTCAGGGCCGCCCAGGCACCAGCGCGGACGCTCCTTGACGGCCTCGGCCATGAACAATTCCAGATCGTGATGGCCGCGACTCATGACGATGTAGGTGTCTTCCCCTACCGATTCGATATCCAGCGGATAGGCCTTCATGCCGCACCCCGCACGGCCTTGTCGTGGGTGTGCAGGCCGTCCCAGTTCTTCTTCATGGGCAGATGACCGGCCAGGTACAGCTCGTACAGGCGCACGGCGCCCTTGCGCAGCAGCACAGGCGTGAAGGCAATGAACGGCTCTTTGCCCTGCGGGGCGACTTCGTGCTGATGCTCGGTCATGTACTTGTCGCGGGCGTACGCAGCAACGCGGTACCGGGTGCCACTGCTTCCCTCGGTGAAAAGCCAGTTCCTGGCCTTGAGGAAGGCGTTCACCTGCATCACGTTGACCCCATTGAGGCCCTTGCAGAACTGGGCCGGAGTCATTCCTTCCTTGAACAGGTTTTCGAGGTGCTCGATCTTTTTGGCCTGGGCCTCGACCTGGACGGTAAGCAGCACGCGGGCCTTCTCGGACTCCAAGGCCATCTGGAGGATTTCCAGCTTGCGGAGGTCGGTGGGCGCCGGCGGGGCTGCCTTGGCGAGGCGCCAGAATTCCTTGACCAAGCGTTTTTTGAACTCACGGACGATGGCCGTGTTGCGCATGTAGGTCAGCAACAAGGTCGCCTGCTGCTCGTTCATCAGCGCAATTTCGCGGGACTGCATACCGCCTGCGGTCTCGAAGGGTTCGATTTGGAATCGCACCCCTCCAAACTCGCTGAAGTCGGCCTGGTACTTGCGAACCAAGGCAATCACGCTGGCGTGCTCATTGCCGGTTTCGTGAGCGATGGTGCCGGTGGTGGTCACCGCCTCACCGTCGACGATGGCCACTATTGGAGTTCGCGCCACGAAATCGTGGTTCGCATTTTGTGGCGCGGGCCGGTTGAGGGCCTGTACACTTTGGGTCTGCATATGCATAATTCCCCTACAGAGTTTTGTATTGCAGAGAGCCGGGCCTTCACCCCCGGCTTTTTTGTGCCCGTAATTCGGGCTTATCAGGGCCTGCTCAGGCCTTTCGATGAAACGGGGTCACGACACCTCGCGGATTGCGAGGCTTTGTTCGGTTGGCCAGTTCTTTACGGATCAGCTCAGCTGCGAGGGCCTCGGGGCTTACACCCCGTTTCGCCGCTTCTCGCTCCAGCTGTTCCATCTGTCCCTGGTCCAATCCGACTTCTTCAATCGGCATGGGGCCTCCTAGGGGCCTTCAGGCCACGTGCTGATCGCCGGTATTCTCCGAAGCCAAGGCGGCCAGCTGAGCCTCCAGCAGCTCGCGGCAGAGCACAGCGCGCTGAGTGCGATGAAACTTGGCCAGCGCCTGAATCAGTTCAAACGTGTCCTCATCGACCCGGACCTTGATTTCTCGGTCGTGCAGGTGATTGCGGTTGGCGTACATGCGGGGATTGCTCCTTGCTATTGGAAGTTGTTAGGCGGCTGCTCTAGCCGGGGGAAACGCATCATCCAGCGCGCACAAGGCGCCAAGCTTGTTCAGCGCTTCTACGATCTGGCGTGCCTCTTGGAGGCCTGGATTCCTCAGACCGGATTCGTAGTTGGCCAGCCTGGACTGGTTCCAGCCGAGCTGACGTCGCAGCGCTGCCTGGGTAACGCCAGCCCTTTCGCGAATCGTTCGGACTTGGTTCATACGGTTTTCCTCCATTGATGACCGAAGGATAAAACACGTATCGTGTTAAATGCAATCACAATAAGTGAAAGCCGGGTATTTCATTTCGTGATGAAATCCCGCGCATGAATGAATCACTGAGTCAGCGCATTAAGCGCTTGAGAAAAGCGACCGGGATGTCACAGGCGCAGCTCGCAGATGCCTGCGGCTGGAAATCGCAGTCGCGCGTTGGGAACTATGAAGCCGGCACTCGGGAGCCTACGCTGGCCGACATCGCCTCTATTGCTTCCGCTCTGGGCGTAGATCAATCCGAACTGCTGCTGAACTCTCCGCCCCCAGAGACCCCAAGCACTCAGCCGAGAAGCACTGCCGACCTGGTCAAGCAGATGCTCGCCAAGAGTGGCAAAGGTATCCCTGAGGAGGCTCGCAAGAGGCTGCTCGCAGCTGCCGAAGAGCCGGCGCCTTCAAATGTGATTGCTGCCGAATTCCAGCGCCCAGGCCTCATCGGCGATGAGGTGTGGATTGCCCACTACGATGTCCGGGCTGCAATGGGTGGCGGCGAAATCGCCCATGACTTCCCCGAGATGCTCAAGGATGTGCGGGTCAGCCCAAGCCACCTTCGCGAATTGGGCGTTGAGTTCGAAGAGCACTACCACCTGAAGATGGTCACAGGCTGGGGGCAGTCGATGGAGCCCACCATCAAGCACCGCGACCCGCTGATCGTGAACATCAACATCCGCGAGTTTGTGGGCGACGGTATCTATCTCTTCCACTGGGATGACCACATCTACATCAAACGCCTGCAAGTGGCTGATGAGGAGCATTTCGAAATGATTTCGGACAACACTAGGCACAAGGATCGGCTGATACGTCGGGACATGACCTACATCCAGGCCCGGGTGTTACTGGTCTGGAATGCGCATCTGGTATGAATTTCTCGATTGATGGAGGTTGTTAGATGACCGATCCAGACAACAGGGACAAGGACCTCCACGCGGCTATAGATGAAATTGCTAAATCAATAGTCAGCCTCATGGAGCACTGCACCGCAACAGATAACGTGACGATCGAAATCGTATCAATGCTAGCCGAGCGTGCTCTGGCGGAAAATCGTGTCGACGATGTAAGACCAATGGTGAAATCATTAGGTCGGATCAAGGAAAAGTCGGAAAACACCCTAGAATCAGTCAAAAAGCTCCTGGTCGCCCTGAAGCGCCTCGAATCTGGGCAAAGCAATGCGGACTGATAAATTATCCCAACTGCTGGATGAGCTTAACGACGTTGACCACCAGACAGCTCAGTGGGAGAAGGTTAGACGGCTAACCGCAGCTGCGGATGCAAAGGATAGGGGTGACAATCCAGCAGGTTCAAGGAATACTCCAGTGATGGCTGACCTTTCCCGCGAAGAATTGAACACGATCCTTGAGAATCATCAGCTCAAGGCAGATGCTCGCCTCAAGGACTTTGAGGGTCGGGTTGCGGATGGCTTGCTCAAAATGGATCACAGCTTACAACTGCTGGACAAAGATCTAGCTGGTGTTCGCGGCTTGAAAGGCACAATCATCCTAAACTCAGTAATTTCAGTCATCGCCATAGTAGGCATATCTATCGCTGTGATGGCTTATGGGGTGGCCAATTTTGATTCTGGGCGCGATACGTCAGCAGCACTCCAAGAGATGAAGCAGCAGTCGTTTGAGACACGTCAATTGCTCGAGCAGGTCAAAGCTCAGCAGAAGACGGCCCAGCCTTCTCCGTGACTTTCCAATGCAGTACTAACAAGCCCGCCGAGAGCGGGCTTTTTTGTGCGCGTCAGAAAGGTGCTTCTTCCTCCACCCTCTCGTACTCCCAGTCCTTCTCAACGACCAGGTCGTCCCGATCGTCGGCGCTCTGCGGCTCCCATCGAACCGTCACGCTTTCATCGTCATTGAAGGTCAGGTCCAGCTCCGGTGTTTCAGCCAGCAGACCCATCACCTCTTCCCACTCCATGTCTCCATCCGTGTCCAGGCGATGAATCGTCACCCATCGCTGCGTCTGCGCCAGAGGGTGATTGATCATCGACGATACGCGGAGCCCTAGCCTCTCTACTCCGGTCATTTCCTGACGCTCTTTGGGCGCCGTTTTTTTCTGCTTGGACATAGACCGCTCTCCATTACTGTATATCCATCCAGCACTGTCGGCGAGCATACATCACGCTATGTGAAAGGTGAACCCGGCTTGTGAGAATTTTCCCCATCACAGCCGAGGAAAAATAAATCACATATCGTGTTGACATTAAAAACACGATGCGTGATATTTGCCTCAACACGCAGTCACCGAACAGGGACTGCGCAGGCCCTCAAGCCTCACCGCTCTTTAACAACTCGCGCCATGCCCGACTACCCGGCCCAGCCGGTTAGGTCACTCCCGGCTCCATCGGTGGGAGGTCAGTAAACCGATGAACAAAACCGCACTTGCCTCTACCGGCGACCAGCGATCCGACAGGCCCGAAAGCCTGCCCACGCGCAGCCAACTGCGACGGCGGACGAGGTGTTGACCGAACTGAGTGAATGACCTGGTAAGCGGGCGCGGAGAAAGACAGAACGATTCGATGATGCCGTCTCGATGAGGCGGCATTGCGCAGCATCACCTGAGCCCACTCGAAGAGCTGGCTGAGGGATGCGAAACATGCATCCAGGCTGAGACGGCAATCGTGCCAGACCATGATTTTTACGTCAGGAGACGTACCCATGACAGTAAACGTCAGCAACTTAACGATCACGACCCCAGTGGCCATTTCATCCACCAATCCTGTAGCACTGGAGCTCAGTGGCGCCGAGGCCATCGCTCAGCTCCCCAGCGTCGTCACTGTCCTGTCCGACGGATCAGTACAGTTTTCAGCCCCAACGAAAGGTGCATCGAGCAAGAGCACACACCGCACGCGGTGCGAGTGGAAAGAGCCGGTGTACTGGGCTCTGGCAAGCGCGGCCGAGCACATCAACATGCAGGAAATGACGCTCACAAAGGTCAACTCAGCGAAGAAGGTGGTGATCTCGCAGTTGCACGTGAAGGACGACGACAGTCCACCGGTGAAGGTCTTCTGGAGCAAAGGGAACATCACCCTAGGGTTCCGGCAGACGTTCAATCAGGCCACCCCAATCAACACGACGCTGCTCAAAGGCGTGCCCCTCGGTGCAAAGTTCAAAATCACTATCCGCGTGCTGGCCTCGGGCGCTTTGACCGTGACAGCTGAGTGCAATGGCGATGCAGAGTCGTCTGGTCGGCTGGAGCTGGATGACTCATGGCGCTCATCGCTGTTGAACTTCCACGGTGGCGTTTACAACCAGGTCGATTACACGGATGCCACGCCGGCTGAAGATGGGTCGATCTGCATTATCAGCATCCTCTCGTTGACACATCGCTGACCCATTACAGCCGGAAAGACGGCCCGATGCCCTGCTCCCCATCACAGGCTGCATCGGTGATCCACATTGAACGCGAGTTGATCGCCGCGAATTGTGAGCCTGGGTAGCGTCTCGCCCTTTGGTGAGGCGTCCGGTCACCCGGTTTGCCCCGGAATGTGGATCACCGATGCAGTTTTCATCGATTTAAAGCGCATCAACGTGAGTCTTATGCAGGTTAATGCTCACCGCAGTAAACATTAATCGACGTACACGCAGGCGAATCCGGGGCCTACCCGGCCAGACCAGATGCATGTGAGGTAGCGCTCACCGCCTGCACCCTTCCCTTCACATCGACCGCATTGGCAGGCGCCAGGCCACCTTTCACGGTGGGTTTGGTCACCCGCGCCTGGCTCCTGGCCAATGCGGTCCTGAGGATAAACACATGCACAATTGCACCGATACCCAGGCCGTGTGCCGGGGCTGCGGCCTCAAGTTGCGCGGTTCGCCTTCTTGGAAAGGCGGTCTGGCCCATCACCCCGACCCGAAAGGCGAAGTGCACCGCTGCCATTACGGCGGCTGGGTCTGCTCGCGGCGCTGTGACGTCAAGGCCTGCGTTGAACTGGAAGGGACCATGCCCGGATGCGGCGGAGTGAACAGCTTCCAGCGCCTTTCCCCTTACGCCAAAGAGAGCATCAACCGCCATTGGCCGGAGGCAGCATGAGCGGCTGGATCAAGTGCAGCGACAGGCTGCCGCCTGCTCCAGGCAGCTACCTCACCCACTCTCCGCAATCTCCTTACCCGGTTCACATCGGGGTTTGGCTTAGTCATGAGCAGGCGTGGGAGCACGAATGGCATCGCAAGAAGAGAAGCGAGCTCAAACCTCGCACTTGGATAACGCACTGGCACGAACTGCCAGCCATTCCCACTGAGTAACCCACCACCTGGAGGCGACCATGGGCGCACTTCGAGCAGCACAATGGCGGTATGACCATGCTGAGCCGGATGACGACTCGGCGCATCAGGAAGCGGCGCAGAACTGGATCGAGAGCAAGGCCGAGGAGCTGGTAGGCGGCTGCGACGTTCTGATCCCGCAGCGCTTTGGTGGCCCGGTAGGGGTGCGTCAGGACCAGTTCGTGGCCAAGGTCGCCGAGCACCTGAGATCTATGCAGGAGGCCGAGCAAGACGATATCACCGCCCTCGCCCAGCTCCTGCTGCAGGCTCAGGCCGGCGGCCCGGTGAAGAGCATGGTCGAGGATGTCGTCGGCCAGAGCGATCACGTCAACGGCAAGCTGTACGAGATCGCAGAAACGATGCTCGACCAGTACGCCGACCAAGGCCTCCAGTACGAGGCAGACGAGGCGCGCCTATGAGCCCGCACGTATTGATCGATAACGAGCTCGATGCCATGGCCGACCCGGCAACGCCGGCGTCTTGGCAGGCCATGGTCCTCAAGCTCCTCACCGAAATGCTGGCCGACCAGCGCATCACCATCGAAGAGTTCAACCACTACTGCGGGCGCCTCAACAAGATCGTTGATGGGCGCAAGGAGGTTGCATGACCACGCCAGTTTTCCCGTCGATCATCGACGACCAGGTCGCTGAACTGCCCGAGGCCCAAGCCATGCCTGGTGACCGGGTGCTAATGCTCTTCAAGGGCCCGACGCTGTTTGACGCCAAGAAAGCCGCTGCCGAGGCGTTCATCGAAAATCCTGAGGCTGTCAGCCGCAGTTGGTGGATGTGCGGCGAGTGGACAGTTGGGTATGAGGTGCGCGCATGAGCCAGCGCTACTTCCACAGCAACCTTGACCTGATCAAGTTCAATGGCCATCTGCGTCATTACTTGGGCGGAGGTTTTCGAGGCCCTATGCACAAGGAATGCATTCTCGCTTCCTTGCGCTCAATCGCCAAAAATCCCCAGTGCCATTGGTACGGTGTCTCGAAGCTTCAGCCAGTCCAAAACTTCAAGCGTATCCCCAAGCCAAACCTTCCAGGTTGAAGCCATGACCAGCTACCAGCGTGCACGCCGTATCGCTACCTGCCGTGGCTCCTTCATCGCCCTCACCTTCTTCACCGGCTGGCTCCTCCTGAGCGCTCTGGCCGGCACCATCACCCAGTAACCACATAATCAGCGCCCACCGCATGGATGGCGCGGGAGTTTCGCATGTCCGCACAAACCGAACTGGCCGCTGTGCCGCCGAGAGAAACAGCCCTGCAGGTGTTCCAAGCCCCAAATGGCCTCGACCCGTACCTCAAGCATATTCGCGACCAGATCGACACCTTCGTGCCGGACGTGAAGACGGCCAAGGGACGCAAAGCCATCGGCTCTATCGCCTACAGCATCGCTCGTTCGAAGTCCGCGCTGGACGACCTGGGTAAAGAGCTCGTTTCGGAGCTGAAGGAAATCCCGAAGAAGATCGACGCCGAGCGCAAGCGCATGCGTGACACGCTCACCGCGTGGCAGGAAGAAGTCCGCCGTCCGCTGACCGAGTGGGAGGAAGCTGAGGCGGCGCGTGTGTCCCGGCATGAGCAAGGCGTCGCGGCCATCAAGGCCGAGGGCATCGAACTGGGCCTGCTGGACGCAGAGGATTTGCTGACGCGGATCGGCCGGGTCGAGTCCGTGGCCCTGGGCGATACCTGGGAAGAGTTCGACGCAGAGGCTGGCCAGGTGAAGGACCAGGTGCTGACTGCGCTGCGTGAAGCTCTGACCGCGCGGCAGAAGTACGACGCCGAGCAGGCAGAGCTGGTCCGCCTGCGCCGCGAAGCAGAAGAGCGCGCTGAGCAAGACCGGATCAGGCTGGCACAGGAAGCCGCGGTCGAGGCTGAGCGCCAGCGCGTTGCCCGGGAGCAGCAAGCCGAGCGTGACGCGGCCGCCAAGCGGGAGCAGGACCTGAAGGACCAGGCTGCAGCACAGGAGCGCGAAGCCGAGAACCAGCGTCTTCAGCTCAAGTTGCAGGCTGAGCAAGCGGAGCGCGCTCGGAGTCAGGCCGAAGCCGACCGCGTTGCCACCGAGCAGCGGATGGAGCAGGAGCGCCAAGACGCCGCACGCCGGCAAGAGGAAGCAGCAGAGCGGGCCAGGCAGGACGAGCGCCGCCGGGCCGATGCAGCAGCGGCCGAGATACTGCGCCAGCAGGAAGAGCGCGAGCGCGACGAGGCGCACCGCCGCAGCATCAACCGTGCTGCTCTTCAAGCTTTTATGGCAGAAGGCATGCCCGAGTCCTGCGCCAAGCAGGCGGTCAAGCTGATAGCCCAGCGCAAGATCCCGAACATCGCCATTTCCTACTGAGGTCGCCATGAGCCAAGCAGTAGCCATCATCTCGCAGGACATTTACGCGCAGCGGAATCAGTTCGCCAACGTGCTGACCGACCGCTCGCTGAATTTCGAGCGCGAGGCCGAATTCGCCATCCAGGTCATCACTTCGAGCGAGTACGCCACCAAGGTCGCGATGCAGAACCGGCAGTCGGTGGCCAATGCGATCACCAACATCGCCGCCATCGGTATTAGCTTGAACCCGGCCAAGAAGCAGGCGTACCTGGTCCCGCGAGACGGCCGCATCTGCTTGGACATCAGCTACATCGGCTTGATGGACCTGGCCATGTCGACCGGCGCCATACGCTGGGCCCAGGCCGAACTGGTGTACGCCGCCGACGCTTTCAGCCTGAACGGATTCGACAAGCCGCCGACTCATTCCTACAACCCGTTCGCCAAAGGTCGAGGCGAGGTGATCGGCGTGTACGTGGTGGTCAAGACCGCCGACGGCGATTACCTGACCGAAACCATGAGCATCGAGGATGTGAATGCCATCCGGGACAGGTCAAGCGCCTGGAAGGCCTGGCTCAGCAAGAACAAATCCTGCCCATGGGTCACCGACCCTGGCGAGATGGCCAAGAAGACCGTGGTGAAGCGCGGTTACAAGTACTGGCCGAAGACTGAGCGCCTGGAGCAAGCGATTCACCACTTGAACACGGATGGGGGTGAGGGTCTGGCCAGCGCGGCCGGCTCGGCACCCACCGATCCCGAGATGGTGAACAACTGGATCGCACTGGCGCAGAAGGCAGGAAGCCTGGAAGCCCTGACCGATGTGTACCAGCAGGGAACCGCAGCAATGAAACAGGCAAAGGATGCGACCGGCCACGCCCGCTTCAAGGCCGAGGTCACCAAGCGCGCCAACGCTATCAAGGCAGAGACGGCGCCCATCGAAGGCGAATCTGAGGAGGTGTTAGATGGAGCAGCGTAGCGCTGAATGGTTCGCGGCACGCCTTGGATGCGTGACCGCCAGCCGGGTGAAGGACGTTATGGCGAGCGGCCGCGGTGGCGCGCCGTCTGCGACTCGCAAGAACTACATGATGGAGCTGCTGTGCGAACGCCTCACCGGCCAGCAGAGCGGACCAGACCTTTCCAGCAAGCCTGCCGTGCAGCGCGGCGTCGAGCTTGAGCCGTTTGCTTGCATGGCCTACGAGGCCGACAAAGGCCTGATGGTGGCAGAAACCGGCCTGGTCATGCACCCGACCATTCCTGGCTTTGGCGCGTCACCGGATGGCCTGGTAGGCGACGATGGTGTGCTGGAGATCAAGTGCCCGAACACAGCCACCCACATCGCCACAATGCAGTCCGAACGACACGACCCGCAGTACGAGTGGCAGATGCTGGCCCAGATGTCCTGCACCGGCAGGGCCTGGGCGGACTTCGTCAGCTACGACGACCGCCTGCCTGAGCCGCTCCAGTACGCGTGCCATCGCTTCGAGCGCGACTTCAAGCGCATACGCGAAATGGAGTCCGAGATCAGGGCTTTTCTGGAAGAGCTCAGCGACCTGGAGAAGGAGATGCGCGAGCGGATGAAGGAGGCTGCATGAACCCATCAATCGACCTGGAGGCCGCACAAGCGGCCTTCTTTGCCTCTGGTGGTCAGCTTGTCGAGCTGGAGGGATTCACCTACCGACCACTACCCGAGCGCAAGCACCCAGACCCCAAGCAGAAGCCGGCCAAGCCTGCCGCCCGCAAGTCCGAAAGACAGCAGGTAACCAAAGCCAGGACCCGCGCAGCGAAGGTCGCCGAGTTGGCCAAGACCATGAGCTGCGGGGAGGTGGCAGAGCTCCTTGGGGAAACCAAAGGCGCGCTGTGGGGTGTGGCGGCACGCGAAGGCTTCAAGTTCGCCAGCCCGCCACGACAGCCCAAGCCGGTGAAAGACCCCGTAGCCCAAGAAAAGGCAGACCGGGCTCTCGCAGATCAGATCATTGCTCTGCGCGACTGTGGCATGTCCCGCTGCCGGGTCACGGCAAAGCTTGGCATCGGAAATCGTAAGCTGGAGCGAATTCTGGCGGCCTTCGGGATTAACTTTCCGCTGCAAAGGCACGGGGGTACGCCATGCCAAGAGTGAAGCCTGAAAAAATCCACCCACTCCCCTATTACCAAGGCCGGAACGCTCGTGCTTCCGGTCGCTGCCGGGCGTATCAGCCTCACCCCGAGATGTCGGTCGACAGCGCCTGGTGGCTGGGAGGCTGGCACGACTGCGATATGGAGCTATCCCATGAACCGAAAAATCCGCCGATCCCTGCAGCTGCACAGGCGGCGTGAGCAATCCAACCTTCCCCCAAGCGGCCTGCAGGAGGTCGAGCATGGCATCACTTTTCGACGCATCGATGCGCAAGCAGGTGCGAAAGCTGTACATCACCCGCAGCGGCGGACAGTACCGGCCTGATGACGTTGCTCTGGCCTTCGCGCTGAGTCTGCGCGAGCACGACAGTGCCGACCACCTGCGCAGGTTGGCCCGGCGCCTGGTCGACAAAGTCTGCCTGGAGCACCAGCCGAACATGAAGCGCCTGGCCCGCGAGCCGGACGACGCAGAGGTGTTTGCTGCAGCGCTCAAGATCATCAACCGGGTGTGCGACCTGCTCGACATCGGGCCGGGAGCCACCTTTGTGCGCAATGGAGGCGGTGATGGCTCTGACGCAGCAGCAGCGTGATGAGAAACGCCGAGCCAAAGCCGAGCGCCTGCAGGAAGAAGACCTGCGCTTGAAGGTACGACCAGGGACTAAACAGGCCCTGCTGGAGCTGATGGAGTGGGCCGGTATCGAGGAACAGGGCGAGGCGTTGACGCTGATGATTCATCACATCGAAGCGCTCGGGCACCACGCCTTGTTCAGGATCGCGCGCCACGAAATCGAGGCTCACCTATCTGTGGCGCGGCCTGAACCGCTGCGGCTGTCAGCCAGGAAGCGAACCGGCCAGCACCTGCGAGCGATATGCGGCTGGGCTGATACCACCTACAGCCAGATGATCGAGGCACTGATCCACGGAATTCACGCACTCGGGCAGCTGCACGCGGCGAAGTTTCTCACCCCGCCGCGGCATGAGATCAGCATCTCACCAAGGCTGGCCCTTTCGTTCGATCGGAAGAGCATGCTGATGATTCAGCAGGATCCGGGGGATGAAATTCTCTCGCCTGGTGCATGACTTACTGGTCAAGTCATTTCGCAAAAATTGCCAGTTTCGCCACTGACCCGTGATATTGAATAAAATCCTGCTCCATTAACGGGTCTATAAACTTAGTAACATACTGATTATTTTGACCTGGCGTCATGAGCGAAGCAGTAACTTCCAGGCCACGCAACGCAATGAAGTCACGAACAATATTCTGAAACCTGGGTTCAGTATGTCGATATTCCGATGTCGTAAATGTTGTATCAACACCCGTCACTGAACAAGGGACGACCCCTCCAGAACTATCGTAAATAGCTCTCTTCTTGGCTGTCAGCCCAGCATCAACCGCGTGCCGGCATGCTGAATAGAAGGAACCAGCAACAGTTGGCCCCTTCGCATCTCGACAGGCTTTTAGCCCGAAATCAGTCGACTGTCTGTTATCAACAGAGCGAACCCAAAAAATATGAAAGCAGCTAGTTGAGTGATCTGGCGACTTATCTTTGAAGAAAAACTCAATTCCCGGCCCCGTTTTTTCTTGGGCCTCTGGATTCCTTAAAAAGTACTCATAAAGCAGGACTTCATCGTCAGATGAGACCCTGTCCCCATTGTTGTACCTACCGAGCATTGCTGAAAAGAATTGTTCTGCCTCACCTTTAGTCCGAAACAGTTTGCTAGGCAAAACTATTGGCTTTGCTGCCATTTCAACCCCCTTCGATTTCTGTTTCAAGCCTCAATTGTACCGAGAAAACGGGTTTCTCGCTGGGAGCCACCTCTTGGACACCGCTTATCATTGCCGCATCCGACCAAGGAGGGCGGCGCATGCATGGAGAAAGCCATGATCCAGTTCTACCTGCAGGACAGCCGACCACACGCCTACGTCGGCGACGGCCTGTCATTCTGGGGCCTCGGTGGCTCAGGGTATGTCACCGACCTGGACAAGGCCCAGCTGTTCACACGGGACGGAGCCCTAGATCACCGCGACACCGACATCCCATGGCCGAAGGACTACATCGACGCCCGGGCGCGGATCGGCGTCGATTGCCAGTATGTGGAGATTCGCGAGGCGCTGGACCAGCATCCTGACGCTGCCGAGTTCTATATGCAGAAGCCGAAGGCCTGGAACGGCAACAACTTGATCTGGCTGAAGGGCGATGGAGGCTTCACGAGCGACCTGAGCAAGGCTGTGCGCGTCGCCCGAGCAGACACCATCAACATGATCGGACGTTGCGGCCAGACCGGCGGCATCGCCTGGCCCTGCGCCTACATTGACGCGCACAGCCGCCGTCTGGTCGAGCGCGACGATGTCGATGTCAAGGAGGCTCTGCGTGGAACCGGCATCGTGCTACCCCAGAGACAGAAGCCACGGATGATGATGTTCAACTGCCACGGCTGCGGGCGCTTCATCAGCGATCGCCAGCGCTTTGAGAACAACTGCCGCAACTGCGGAGCGGACAACCGCCCATAGCCGCCTGACCCTCCCGCGCTGCCCGCCAGCGCCTTCCCCTATTCAACGATAACGCCTCCCCGGCGAGGGCGGCGCTTCAAAACAGGATCATGACAAGACTTATTTATCCTTGGCTTTTTTCTCGGAAACCAGTCGTATACCTAAATATTTCCGATTGATCCCCAAATCGTTCTTAATATCGTCCCAAGCGTTTTCAAGCTCAGCCCTGAACAAATGTTTGAGGTCATTCATAGAGCTAAATATAGATTTATTATCTTGATTATGCTTGAGATTATTTATAGACACCATGATATGCCTGATTGCGTCCATTATTCCTTTTGAGCGATTGTCATCACGACTTAGAAGAAGTGCGACTTTGTTTTCCAGAATAATAGCCACCTTCATTTGCTCAACGTACTCAGGACTTCCTTTATATTTTTCCACTTGCTTCATATGATTGGTCAATACAGACATAGTCTGGAGCAATTCAGACGAGCAAGATCGTAGCTCGGTCATCCAATGATGACGAAGGGTGCTGACGTTCGCTTGGATCTGGTTTCGCTGAACCCCCATGGTAAATCTAGCTACCATTATAGCAACGACGAGGCCTGCAACCCCAGTTACAACAGCAGCGTAGTCAATTCCGGTATCAACTTCCATATAAATAGGAAGCTCTTTGGTGCCTGCCACCTGCCCGGTTGAATTGCTGACCGAAAACCCATCCGATGTGAACTTGAGTCCACTGATGTCTAGTTCAACTTTACTCATAAGCCCTCCTTCAGACCCTGCAATTTAACCGGAGTCGAGTCAAATGGCCATCACCTACGGAAGCGTCTGCAGCGGCATTGAAGCTGCGACCGTAGCCTGGCACCCGCTGGGCTGGCGTGCCGCCTGGTACGCCGAGATCGAACCATTCCCCAGCGCAGTGCTGGCCCACCACTACTCGGACACGCCGAACCACGGCGACATGACCCGCCTGGCTGCCATGGTGCTGACCGGCAAGATCCAGGCGCCCGAGGTTCTAGTCGGCGGCACTCCCTGCCAGGCCTTTAGCGTGGCCGGCATGCGCGAAGGCTTAGCTGATCCCCGCGGCGCCCTCACCATCAAATATGTGGAGCTGCTCGATGCAATTGACCATGTTCGAATCAAGCGCGGCGAACCCGAGGCCACCTGCCTCTGGGAAAACGTCCCCGGCGTCCTTTCCGACAAAGGCAACGCGTTTGGCTGCTTCCTCGGCGCCCTGGTGGGCGAATCCGAAGAACTCCAACCGCCAGGGGGTAAATGGAAGGACGCTGGTTGTGTGTATGGACCCACGCGAACAGTCGCATGGCGGATTCTGGATGCCCAATATTTCGGCCTGGCCCAACGACGCCGCCGTGTGTTCGTTGTCGCAAGTGCTCGAGCAGGATTCGATCCCCTCGAAGTACTTTTTGAGCGCGAAGGCCTGCGCCGGGATACTCCGCCGCGCAGAGGCGAGGGGCAAGGTCCTGCCGGAACAATTACAGCAAGCACTGGAGGAGTCGACGAAAATGACGCCCGCGATGGTCGCCTGACTGTTTTCGGGGGAAACAACACCAGCGGAGCGATCGATGTGGCTCCGGCGCGCAACGCATGCGCCAGCGCCAGCGGAAGAATGGATTTCGAATCCGAGGCCTTTGTCGTCAGCGTAACACTGCAGGCAAACGGCAAGGCCGCCGGAAGCGCCACCCAGCAGGATGCCGAAAGCGGGATGCTGGTCGTTCACGGCACGCAAGACCCCTGCACGCTCTCAGACCAAGCGTTTGCACTAGGTCGTAACAGCGGACAGGAGAATGCCGTATTAGCTTTTGCTGAGAACAGCCGCAGCGAGATCAGGCTAGAAGGCGGGGATGGTCAAGTAGTCGGCACACTCTCCACCGGTGGGGGTAAGCCTGGCCAAGGCCAGCCCTGTATTGCGTTCAGCTGCAAAGACCACGGCGCTGACGCTGGCGAGCTTGCACCCACGCTGCGCGCCATGGGCCACGGCGCCAGCCACCCCAACGCCGGCGGACAGGTCGCGGTGTGCATCACCGGCGAGATCACGCACACGCTGAAGGCCGAGGGATTCGACGCCAGCGAAGACGGTACAGGCCGTGGGCAGCCAATCGTTGCTCACGCCATCCAGGCCGGCGCTTTGCGCGAAAACCCAGCGAGCGGTCCAGATGGCGTTGGGGTGCAGGCCGATCACGCATACACATTGGAAGCACGGGCAGAAGTCCAAGCCATTCAGACCAATGCGCAGGTGCGCCGCCTCACTCCACGGGAGTGCGAATGGCTCCAAGGCTTTCCCGGCGATCACACCCGCATCCCATATCGCGGTAAGCCAGCAGAGGAATGCCCTGACGGCCCGCGCTACAAGGCGATCGGCAACAGCAAGGCCGTGTTCGTCGTCCGCTGGATTGGCCAGCGCATCCAGCAGCAGCTTGATCGCCTGTATGGCTAAGCTCGCCGCACGGACGAGGCGAAAAATCGCCGCCCAAAACTCGATCACCTGAATCACATCTTCCATATCTAACAGCTCCTCTATACGACGGAGAACCGTTTCTCTGTCTATAGGGTGGCAATTAGATACAGAGCACATTTGTACTCCACCCAACTGTAACCCCTCTCCCCTCTATTCACTGCCGCGATATGGCGGCCAAGGAATCGACATGCTCGAAAGGACACCGATCAAGACGGAGGCCGAGCTGTGCGCGGCCTTCATCCAGTCGATGAACAAGCAGGCCGATTGGACCTGCTACCCCGAAGCTGCGGGCTTCGACATCCTGGCCGTGCACACCAGCGGTCGACAGATCGGCATCGAGGCGAAGATGAGCCTGAACGCCAAGGTGGCCGACCAGATCCTGCCGAAGGACTACGAGAACTTTTACGGCAGGCCTGGGCCGGACCATCGCCTGGTGATCGTCGGCAAGGCCAGCGATGCCAGTCACGGAATCTGCCGCATGTTGGGCCTTCTCGGTGTTCCTGTTGTACTCCCCCGCTGGATGTCTCGTGGCGGCGACAAGTCGGGATGGGAATTCGAGTTGCGATGCGAGGAAAGCCGCAGCAGTTGGGCGTTCTTCGCCAATGAAGAGTACCTGCACCTGTTCGACTGGAGCCCAGCTGAGCGCTGCCAGGTTCCGATAGCCGTCGGGGTCCACCAGGCAGGGGTGCCTTCGCCCATCAGCCTCACCCCCTGGAAGGAGGCCGCGCTCCGGGTCATCGCCCTGATGCGAAAGCAAGGCTACATCGCGGCGAAGCAAATACAGGAACTCGGCATCAGTCCGACCGCCTGGACACGCTCGACCCCCAGCCACCCTGGCTGGCTTGCCCGTGGTACGGAGCGTGGAACATGGATCGAGGCCGAAAACATGCCGCCGTTCGATAAGCAGCACCCCGAGGCCTACGCCATCGTCGTCGCTGAACTGGCCGCCAAAGCCGACCCACAACTGGAGCTCACCGCATGACCCGCCTCGCCCTCTGCCTCCTGCTGCTGGCCACCGGCGCCAGCGCAACCGAAAACGTCATCGACGTGCAGCACGACAGCCAGCGCGGCGTCACCTGCTACCTGCTGAATGGGGTCGGCATCAGCTGCATCCCCGACAGCCAGCTCCAGGCCGGCAACGAGCGCCAGCTATCCCCGCACGAAACCCAACCCGAACCTACACCCGCACTGGCGCCTGGGCGCTGGATAGATGAGAGGTATCAGCTGTGAGCGATTTCACCACCATTGTCGTGCGAGGCCTTGGGCGTCACCCCCGGCGTATCGTAGTTGACGGCGTCGAATTCGAAGTCTCTTGCTCATCCGACGGGCACATCCCGGCCCAGGTACAGGAGCTTGAGCAGTTTGTGGACTGCGCCCGCGCCGGCGATCTTTCGAGCATGCGCTCTGGTGAGGTCGTATCGCATGCCCAGCTGGTCAAGAGTCTGTCGATGGCCATGCGCGCCAGAGGGTTCGAGCCATGACCGACCTGATCGAAGTGAAGACGGCAGACCTGGTGGGCGAGGCCCTGGGGTGGGCCGTGGGCAAGGCGGAAGGCCTGGATGTGTTCCTGGCCCCGCCAGAGTACGGCAACCCCTGGCGCGTGTTTGCCCGGTACCGCGCCACGGTGACCGAGCACATCAAGCGCTTCAACCCTTGGGAAGACTGGGCGCTGGGCGGGCCATTGATCGATAAGCACCGCGTTCAAACGAGCTTCAACGGTAGCGGCTTCAGCCGAAGCCCAACCGGAGAACACTGGTGCGCGTACGTGTGCAAGGCCAGCGGCCAGGAGGTCTTTCCAAGCGGTGGCGGCCCGAGCACCCTCACTGCCGCCTGCCAAGCAATAGCGCATGCCAAGCTCGGCGATACCGTCCAGGTGCCTAAGGAACTGGTCGCGGCCGCAACACATAAGTGCGGCCGCATGAGCTCGAACTAACTTCCTTTCTTTAGAGGATTCAGAAGAAGAGCGGCATCAAGCATTGCTTGAACTTCGTCCCTCTCTTTCTTCCTGTGCTGGACCTGCTCCCTATCCAAAGCCGGCCCCTTTTTTTTGCTACTAGGATCGGAATTGTCGTACTCCGGAAAATCCTCGAAAAAATCCACCCAATCATTCACTTCAAGATCCCTCTTCGTAAGGTGAGGGGCGCATTAAAACGCTATTCCAACCTAAAGCAAAGATCAAATCCCCATAACCCAAGCCCGCCGACATGTGCGGGCATGGAGAGCTATTGCCATGACGAAACACAAACACACGCCCGGCCCATGGGAAGTCCTGAACGAAACCGAGGTTTTCACCGGTCTCGGCGCCGACAGCGGCGATGGCGTGAAAGCACTCCCCTCTGACGGCTGGATGATCGCTGACTGTGGAGACTGCGTGACCTTCACCGAGATCGGCCCTGCGGAACTCGGCCGAGACCTGCGCCGGGCAAACGCCAAGTTGATCGCCTCGGCGCCCCTGCTGCTGGACGACCTGACTTCTGCCGCAGCCCAGTTGCGCAAGTACGAAACCCTGCATCGGGCCAAGGGTACCGCTGACAGCCTGGCCAAAGCCGAGGTCAACGCCGAACTGGCATCGCGGTTCGAACACACCATCGCCAAGGCAACGTCCTGACCACCAACCTGCCGCCACCGGCGGCGTGGAGATCTACATGGCGAATGCCACAGCAGCAGTTCAGCCAGGCTTACTGCCGAGAATTCTCCGGGTCGGTGAAGCGCCCGGCTACCTCGGCATGTGCAAGGAAGAATTCAAGAACACCGTCAGGCCCTATGTCCGTGAGTTTCCCATCGGCAAGCAGGGCGTTGGCTTCGACCGCCTCGAGCTGGACGCTTGGATGGATGCATACATCGAGGCGATGGCCGTTGAAAAGGCGAGCAATCAAGACAACAATCGACCCCGCAGCGTAAGCACGGCAGCGGAGTCCAAGGAGACTCCATGGCCAAAAAGGCAATCACAGGGCTCCAGAAAATGCCAAGCGGCATCTGGAAAATCGACAAGATCTACCGGGGAGAACGAATTCAAGAGAGCACTGGCACTTGTGAAAGGGAAGAAGCAGAGCAGTACCTGATCCACCTGCTGGAGAAGATGCGGCAGCGCAAGATCTATGGCGTGCGCGAGATCAAGACCTTTGCTCAGGCCGCGGCGAAGTACCTGGTCGAGCACAAGGAGCAACCGTCAATCAGGCTCACGGCGCTTTATCTGGAGCAGGTGGTTGAGTACATCGGCCACCTTCCATTGACGCACATTGACGATGAGGCGCTGGCCGCTTATGTGCGCGACCGGAAGGCTGATTCAGTGACGCCAGATGGGAAGGTGAAGAAGGGAGTCAGCAACAGGACAATCAACATCGCGATCGAGCGAGTGATTCGGGTCCTGCAGCTGGCTTGCCGGAAGTGGCGGGATGAAGAGCGCCGGCCGTGGCTCGACAGCGTGCCGCTGCTCACCAAGCTGGAGGAGAAGAAGGCGAGCCGAAAGCCCTACCCGATGTCATGGGAGGAGCAATCGATTCTCTTCGGGGAGTTGCCAGACCACTTGCAGCGGATGGCCCTGTTCAAGGTGAACACGGGCTGTCGCGAGCAGGAGGTGTGCAAGCTGAGGTGGGATTGGGAGATCTTCGTGCCTGAACTCGACACCAGTGTGTTTCTCATCCCCGCCGAGTTCGGCGGGAGGCACGAGAACTCAGGAGTGAAGAACCGGGACGAGAGACTGGTTGTGCTGAACGGCGTGGCAAGGTCGATCATCGATAAGCAGCGCGGCATCAGTCGTGAGTGGGTTTTCCCGTACAACGGCACTGCGATGCACCGGATGAACGACTCGGCCTGGAAGAAAGCGCGGGTGCGCGCGGCGAAGCTCTGGCAGGAGCAGCATTTACGGCCGGCACACCCTGGGTTCTCTTCCATACGCGTGCATGATCTGAAGCACACTTTCGGCAGGAGGCTGAAAGCGGCAGGCGTCACTGAAGAGGACCGCAAGTCTTTATTGGGCCACAAGAACGGTAGCGTGACCAGTCACTACTCCGGCGCGGAGCTTGGTCAGCTGATCGAAGCAGCAAACAAGGTATCGGCCACGGATTCACGCGGGCCGGTGCTGACGATCTTGAAAAGGAGAATTGGATGAGGAAAAAGGCGAAGTCACTCGAAAAGTCACTATGCCCAAAAATGAAAAAGCCACCCGTAGGTGGCTAAGTCATTGGGATTATTGGTCGGGACGGAGTGATTCGAACACTCGACCCCTTGCACCCCATGCAAGTGCGCTACCGGGCTGCGCTACGCCCCGACTCTATTCTCGATACTGCTGAGAACGATGAAGAATCTACCCTAACCTTTTGATAAATGAAAGCTTTTTCTCAAAAAATTTCCATTCGTCGGAGCAGATCACTTCTTCAACACCACCAACACATCCTCCAACTCAACAATCATCTGCCGAATCAGCTGCTTGTACTGGCTTGACTCATCCTTCACCTCATCACTGGAGAGCCTTAACCGCGCCCCACCAATGGTGAACCCCTGATCATAAAGCAGCGCCCGAATCTGGCGGATCATCAGCACATCCTGGCGCTGGTAATACCGCCGATTCCCCCGCCGCTTCACAGGGTTCAGCTGAGGGAACTCCTGCTCCCAATACCGCAGCACGTGCGGTTTTACCGCACAAAGCTCGCTCACTTCACCAATGGTGAAGTAGCGCTTGCCTGGTATGGGGGGCAGTTCATCGTTATGGCTTGGTTCCAGCATAGGCCTCAACCCGGGCCTTCAACTTCTGCCCTGGACGAAAGGTGACGACGCGGCGAGCGGTGATCGGGATCTCTTCCCCAGTCTTGGGGTTGCGGCCCGGCCGCTGGCGTTTGTCGCGAAGGTCAAAGTTGCCGAAACCGGACAGCTTGACCTGCTCGTTCTCTTCAAGTGCGTGCCGAATTTCTTCGAAAAACAGCTCGACCAACTCCTTGGCCTCACGCTTGTTAAGCCCCAGCTCCTCGTACAGCCTTTCGGCCATCTCAGCTTTCGTCAGAGCACCCATGCCGTTATTTCCTTAACGTGGTGTTCAACCTTTGTTCAAGCGAGGTGAGGATGTTTTGCAGGGTAGTGTTCACCTCATCGTCGTTAAGAGTGCGCGATGGATGCTGCCAGGTCAAGCCGACGGCCAGGCTTTTTCTATCAGGATCAATGCCTTTACCTTGGTAGACATCAAACAGCCTGAGGTCTGTGAGCCATTCGCCTGCATTGTCACGAATTAATTCAAGCACCGCGCTAGAAGCTACATCACGTCCTGCGATCAAGGCCAGGTCACGACGGGTTTCTGGGAACTTGGACAGTTCGCTGAACTTTGGCAGGCGGCCTTCGACCACGTCGCCCAACACCAGCTCGAACAGGAACACTGGGCGGTCCAGGTCCAGGGCTTTGGCAAGCTCCGGGTGGATGGCGCCGAGGTAACCGACTGGCTTGCCGTCGCGCTCGATGAGGGCGGTCTGGCCTGGGTGCAGGGCGGGGTGTTTGCCGGCGCTGAAGGTGAAGTCGCTCAGGGCGCCGGAATAGCCCAGCAGGGCTTCGACGTCGGCTTTGACGTCGAAGAAGTCGATGCCGTCGCGGCCGTTCGCCCAGCCTTCTGGCAGGCGGCTGCCGGTGACGACGCCGGCGATCATCGGCTGCTGCTCGAGGTTACCGAGCTGGCCGACGAAGCGCAGGCCGCTTTCGAACAGGCGGACGCGGTCTTGCTGGCGGTTGAGGTTGTGCTGCAGCGCCTTGACCAGGCCCGGCCACAGGGACGCGCGCATGGCGGCCATGTCGTTGGAGATCGGGTTGGCCAGCAGCAGTGGCTCGACGCCAGGGCTGAACAGCTCGAACAGTTTCGGGTCGATGAAGCTGTAGGTGATGGCTTCCTGGTAGCCACGGGCAACCAGCAGGCGGCGCAGGTTCGGCAGGTCACCGCGGGTTTCCGGCTTGCCCTGGGGCGCGAGGCGCGCTTGTGGGTAGCGGACCGGGAGGTTGTTGTAGCCGTACAGGCGGGCCAGCTCTTCGATCAGGTCGACTTCCAGGCTGATGTCGAAGCGGTGGCTTGGGACGTTGACGGTCCACTGCCCTTCCCCATTGGCCGTGGTGGTCAGCTCCAGGGCGTTGAGCAGTTGCTCGACCTGGGCTGGGTCCATCTGCATGCCGAGCATCTGGGTGATGCGTTCGGCGCGCAGGGTCACCGGGGCGACCTGCGGCAGGTGCTGTTCGCTGACGGCCTCGACGATCGGGCCGGCTTCGCCGCCGACCGTTTCCAGGATCAGCGCGGTGGCGCGTTCCATGGCTTCGCGGGCCAGCTGCGAGTCGACACCGCGCTCGTAGCGGTGCGAGGCGTCGGTGTGCAGGCCGTAGGAACGGGCCTTGCCGGCAACGGAGATCGGCTCGAAGAAGGCGCTTTCGAGGAACAGGTCGCGGGTTTTCTCGGTATTGACGCCGCTGTGCTCGCCACCCATGACGCCGGCAATGGCCAAAGCGCGGGTGTGATCGGCGATAACCAGGGTGTCGGCGCGCAGGGCAACTTCCTGGCCGTCGAGCAGGACGAGCTTCTCGCCCTCTTCGGCCATGCGCACGCGGATGCCGCCGTTGATTTCGGCAAGGTCGAAGGCGTGCATCGGCTGACCGAGTTCGAGCATCACGTAGTTGGTGATGTCGACGGCGGCATCGATGCTGCGCACGTCACTGCGGCGCAGGCGTTCGACCATCCACAGCGGGGTTGGCCTGGACAGGTCGACGTTGCGGATGACGCGGCCCAGGTAGCGTGGGCAGGCAGCCGGGGCGGACACTTCGACCGGGCGCACTTCATCGTGGGCAGCCGGCACGGCTGGCACTACCGGGCGGGTGACCGGGACGTTGTACAGCGCGCTGACGTCGCGGGCCAGGCCGGCCAGGGACAGGCAGTCACCGCGGTTTGGGGTCAGGCCGATTTCGATGCTGGCATCGTCCAGGCTCAGGTACTGGCGTATGTCCTGGCCAACCGGGGCATCGGCAGCCAGTTCGAGCAGGCCGTCGTTTTCTTCGCTGATCTGCAGCTCAGCCGCCGAGCACAGCATGCCGAACGACTCGACGCCGCGCAGCTTGGCCTTCTTGATCTTGAAGTCGCCTGGCAGTTCGGCGCCGATCATGGCAAACGGGATCTTGATGCCCGGGCGCGCATTGGGGGCGCCGCACACCACCTGGAAGGTTTCCTGGCCGTTGCTGACCTGGCAGACGCGCAGTTTGTCGGCGTCCGGGTGTTGTTCGGTGGCGAGGATTTCGCCCACGACGATGCCGCTGAACTGGCCGGCAGCGGGGGTCACGCTGTCGACTTCAAGGCCGGCCATGGACAGGCGGGCGACCAGTTCGTCACGGGAGACTTGCGGGTTTACCCAACCGCGCAGCCACTGTTCACTGAATTTCATGCTGTTCTCCTGAAAGTTGCGTCGGGCATTGACCTAGCGGAATTGCGCGAGGAAGCGCAGGTCGTTGTCGAAGAACAGACGCAAATCGTTGACGCCATAGCGCAGCATGGCCAGGCGCTCGGCACCCATGCCGAAGGCGAAGCCCTGGAACTCTTCAGGGTCGATGCCGGACATGCGCAGCACGTTCGGGTGGACCATGCCGCAGCCCATGACTTCGAGCCAGCCGGTCTGCTTGCACACACGGCAGCCGTTGCCGGAACACATCACGCACTGGATATCGACTTCGGCGGACGGCTCGGTGAAGGGGAAGAACGACGGGCGGAAGCGCACGGCCAGTTCTTTTTCGAAGAACACGCGCAGGAACTCTTCGATGGTGCCCTTGAGGTCGGCAAAGTTGATATCGCGATCGATCAGCAGGCCTTCGACCTGGTGGAACATCGGCGAGTGGGTGATATCCGAGTCGCAGCGGTAGACGCGGCCCGGGCAGACAATGCGGATGGGCGGCTGGGTGGACTCCATGGTCCGCACTTGCACCGGCGAGGTGTGGGTGCGCAGCAGCATGTTGGCATTGAAATAGAAGGTGTCGTGCATCGCCCGGGCCGGGTGGTGGCCGGGGATATTGAGCGCTTCGAAGTTGTGGTAGTCGTCTTCGACCTCTGGGCCTTCGGCGATGCCGTAGCCGATGTGGGTGAAGAACTGCTCGATGCGCTCGAGTGTACGAGTAATCGGGTGCAAGCCACCGGTGGTCTGGCCACGGCCTGGCAGGGTGACGTCAATGCATTCGGCAGCCAGGCGAGCGCTGAGCTCGGCTTCTTCAAAGGCGGCCTTGCGTGCGTTGAGCACCACGGTGACGCGTTCCTTGGCGTCGTTGATCAGCGCACCGACTTTCGGCCGCTCTTCGGCTGGCAGGTTGCCCAGGGTCTTCATCACCTGGGTCAGCTCGCCTTTCTTGCCGAGATATTGAACCCGGATCTGTTCCAGGGCATTGATGTCTTCAGCGCGCTCTACGGCCTCAAGGGCTTGGGAGACCAGCGCATCCAGGTTTTCCATGTACAAACTCCAGATACGAAAATAGGGGAAGAGCTTTGAAGGCTCTTCCCCTATCGATGACGTTCAATGCCCGACGGCGCAAGCGCCGCCGGGTGATTGTCGCGGGTACTTAAGCCAGAACGGCTTTAGCTTTCTCGACAATCGCAGCAAACGCCGCTTTTTCGTTCACTGCCAGATCGGCCAGAACCTTACGGTCGATTTCGATCGACGCTTTTTTCAGGCCAGCAATCAGACGGCTGTAAGACAGACCGTTGTTGCGTGCACCAGCGTTGATACGAGCGATCCACAGTGCGCGGAACTGACGCTTCTTCTGGCGACGGTCACGGTAGGCGTATTGACCGGCCTTGATGACAGCCTGCTTGGCAACACGGAATACGCGCGAACGTGCACCGTAGTAACCTTTAGCCAGTTTCAGAATTTTTTTGTGACGCTTACGAGCGATAACGCCGCGCTTTACACGAGCCATGAGTAACTTCCTCTATCTTTGACCAGAATTAACGAACGCGCAGCATGCGCGCGACTTTCGCGACGTCAGACGGGTGCAGCATGCTGCTACCACGCAGTTGACGCTTACGCTTGGTCGACATTTTGGTCAGGATGTGGCTCTTGAAAGCGTGCTTGTGCTTGAAGCCGGTAGCCGTTTTCAGGAAACGCTTCGCAGCACCGCTTTTGGTTTTCATTTTTGGCATGTTGGAACTCCGCATTCGATAAAATTACACATAATCATCAGGCCTGCCGTGCCCGGGAGATTACTTCTTTTTCTTGGGGGCGATGACCATCATAAGCTGGCGTCCTTCCATCTTAGGATGCTGCTCAACGGTGCCGTATTCGGCGAGGTCAGCTTCGACCCGCTTCAACAGCTCCATGCCCAGCTCCTGGTGGGCCATCTCACGACCACGGAATCTCAGAGAGATCTTGGCCTTGTCCCCATCGGTAAGGAAACGTACCAGGTTGCGTAGTTTTACCTGGTAATCCCCATCCTCCGTCCCTGGACGAAACTTGATTTCTTTGATCTGGATGATCTTCTGGTTCTTCTTCGCCGCAGCCTGCTGCTTTTTCTTCTCGAAGAGGCTTTTGCCGTAGTCGAGGACCTTGCAGACAGGAGGTACGGCGTCGGCAGAAATTTCTACCAGATCCAGCTTCGCTTCTTCAGCGATACGAAGCGCTTCGTGGATCGAGACGATGCCCAGCTGCTCACCGTCAGCACCGATTAAGCGAACCTCTTGAGCCGAGATATTCTCGTTGATCGGGGCCTTCGGTGCAGCACGTTTATCGTTTCTCATTTCACGCTTAATAGTCATTACTCCGATTCTTGGCGACCACGCCGGGAAACCGCTTGTGTCAGCAGCTCAGCGAATTGCGCGACGGGCATGGAGCCCAGGTCTGCGCCTTCGCGAGTACGCACAGCGACGGTTTGCGTTTCGACTTCGCGATCCCCTATAACCAAAAGGTACGGGACCTTGAGCAAAGTATGCTCGCGGATTTTAAAGCCGATCTTCTCATTTCTCAAGTCCGACTTGGCACGGAAACCGCTACCGTTCAGAGATTTCTCTACCTGAAGGGCAAAATCGGCCTGTTTGTCGGTGATGTTCATGATCACCGCCTGGGTCGGCGCCAGCCAAGCCGGGAACACGCCAGCGTAGTGCTCGATGAGCATGCCGATGAAGCGTTCGAACGAGCCGAGAATGGCGCGGTGCAGCATGACCGGGCGCTTACGGCTGTTATCTTCGGCGATGTAGCTGGCATCCAAACGCTCTGGGAGGTTCGGATCGTACTGCAGGGTACCACACTGCCAGTTACGGCCGAGGCAGTCGCGCAGGGTGAATTCGATTTTCGGGCCGTAGAAGGCGCCCTCGCCCGGTTGATATTCCCACTCCAGGCCCGATTCATTCAAGGCATCGGCCAGTGCACCTTCGGCACGGTCCCACAGCTCTTCAGAGCCCACACGCTTGGCTGGGCGGGTCGACAGCTTCATGGCGATGTCGCTGAAACCGAAGTCTTTGTAGACGTCCAGGGTCAGCTTGATGAAGTCAGCGGCTTCTTTCTTTACCTGGTCTTCGGTGCAGAAGATGTGCGCGTCGTCCTGGGTAAAGCCACGTACACGCATGATGCCGTGCAGGGCGCCGGACGGCTCGTTACGGTGGCAGGCACCGAACTCGGCCAGGCGCATCGGCAGGTCGCGGTACGACTTCAGGCCCTGGTTGAACACCTGCACGTGGCACGGGCAGTTCATCGGCTTGACCGCGTAGTCGCGGTTTTCCGACGAAGTGGTGAACATGTTCTCGGCGTAGTTGGACCAGTGGCCGGAACGCTCCCAGAGAATACGGTCAACGACCTGCGGGGTCTTGATCTCGAGGTAGTTGTTGTCGCGCTGGACCTTGCGCATGTACTGCTCGAGCACCTGATAGACGGTCCAGCCGTCCGGGTGCCAGAACACCATGCCCGGGGCTTCTTCCTGCAGGTGGAAGAGGTCGAGCTGCTTGCCGATCTTGCGGTGGTCGCGTTTTTCGGCTTCTTCGATGCGCTGGATGTAAGCAGCCAGCTGCTTCTTGTCAGCCCAGGCGGTGCCGTAGACGCGTTGCAGCTGCTCGTTCTTGGCATCGCCGCGCCAGTAGGCGCCGGACAGCTTGGTCAGCTTGAATGCCTTGAGGAAGCGCGTGTTCGGCACGTGCGGGCCGCGGCACATGTCGACGTATTCTTCGTGGTAGTACAGGCCCATGGCCTGTTCGTCCGGCATGTCTTCGACCAGGCGCAGCTTGTAGTCTTCGCCACGGGCCTTGAACACGTCGATGACTTCGGCGCGCGGGGTCATCTTCTTGACGACGTCGTAGTCCTTCTCGATCAGCTGCAGCATGCGCTTTTCGATGGCGGCCATGTCTTCTGGGGTGAAGGGGCGCTCATAGGCGATGTCGTAATAGAAGCCTTCGTCGATCACCGGACCGATCACCATCTTGGCGGTCGGGTACAGCTGCTTCACCGCGTGGCCGATCAGGTGGGCGCACGAGTGACGGATGATCTCCAGTCCCTCTTCATCTTTAGGGGTGATGATCTGCAGGGTGGCGTCGTGAGTGATCAGGTCGCTAGCGTCGACCAGCTTGCCGTCAACCTTGCCGGCCAGGGTGGCCTTGGCCAGGCCTGCACCAATGGAGGCTGCGACTTCGGCTACGGATACGGCGTGATCAAACGAGCGCTGACTGCCATCGGGAAGAGTAATAGTGGGCATGGCGCCTCCTCTCCTAGTGGTGACCCCTACCAAAGGTCACGTGGGTTGGGATGAGCCAGTACAAGATCCGCGCTGTCTTTCTCAAGAGAAAGCCTGCCTCACAGTGGCAGAAGCCTTTCGGCTTACCAGGGGCGAACCAGAGTGACTGGAAAGTAAGAAATAGCTGCAGGCCGCGGCTGCGGGACTGCAAGCCGAGCATGCTAGCACGCGGGGTTGGGCGCTATGCAGAAATATTTGGAAATTACACCGTAGGGGTGAACTTCCGCGGAAAATTCCCTATCAGACTTTGGGAAGCATCCTACTCTTGATGAGACCTAAACCAAGGAGTGTCTGGTTATGAGATTTCCGTCTCTTCTGGCCCTGAGCGTTGCTGGCGCCCTGCTGCTACCTGTGGCCGCCAATGCGGGTGAATTCCCGGCTGGCGCGAAGCAAAACTACATGACCCAGTGCACCGAGGCCGCCACCGGCCAGGGCCTGGACGCCAAATCGGCGCAGCAGCACTGCACCTGTGGCGCAACCGCTATCGAAAAGAACTTCAGCACTGAGGAAATCAAGGACCTGGACAGCAAGGACGGCGTTGACGCCGCCCTGATGCAGAAGGCACAGAAGGTCGTGCAGCAAGCGTGCATGAAGGGCTGAAACCATAAAGCCGGGGGGTTCGCCACCCCGTGTTTGAGCTGGATCAACATTTGGCGAAGGTAAAAGGCGCTAGATGCGCAGAATTAGACTATGATGTGTCCTGTGCTTCGAAGCCTCGGCAACATCGCACTACTGAAAAAAATCAAATCTGGAGATTCACCCCATGTCCAATCGCCAAACCGGCACCGTTAAATGGTTCAATGATGAGAAAGGCTTCGGCTTCATCACCCCACAAGGCGGCGGCGACGACCTGTTCGTACACTTCAAGGCCATCGAATCTGACGGCTTCAAGAGCCTGAAAGAAGGCCAGACTGTTTCCTTCGTAGCCGAAAAAGGCCAGAAGGGCATGCAGGCTGCACAGGTTCGTCCGGAGTAATTCGGGTAGCTGTAAAAAAACCCGCCCTGGTGGCGGGTTTTTTTATGGGGTTTGCAAAGGCTCAACCACAGTTGACGCGCGTGACCACACCTTGCTCGTCCACATTCAGGTTCAGGCGCTCGGAGCGGTACTCCAGCGTCACCACGTCATGCGGCTTGAGGATACGTGCCATCTGCGAGCCACTGGCCTTGCGCGCCTGCTCCAGAAGCTCTGCACTGCCCGGCTTGCCGATGGCGAAATCGGCACCGCTGGCCTCACAACGACCGTCGTTGCCTGCTGGCGCGGCAGGGGCGCCACCACCAGAGTTGCCACCTGTACTGCAACCAGCCAGGACAGCAGCCATCGCCAGGGTTGCCAGGTAAGCACGGGTACGGAACATGAATCCTCCTAAAATCGATCTGGGCACTGTCTGATCCGACAGCTGCGCGCATAGTTTGTTGCAAAACCGCACAAGTCTGCCTGAACACGCCCAAGGAGGCGAAATGCAATCGTGACCGGATTTTGCACAATGGGCTTGGTTTGCTGCGCAAAGCTTTTTATTCTTAAGTCGCAGAGTCATTGACGCAACGGCATGATTTACTGCAAAAAGTGGAGCGCACCGTGCCTCCAGCGAACACCAGGATCCGGCGTTCGCCCTTCCGTCCCAGGCCCCCAGTGAGAGCCTTTCATGAGCAGCCACAGCATCGATGCCGATATCAAGGTCAAATGGGCCGAGGGCCAGAGCGCCTACAGCCCCAGCACACCGGAAGAGTTGCTACTGATTGCCATCGACCTGCTGGTACGCGATCGCGGCAGTGAAGCGGCGCGCAGCTTCATCGACCAGGTGCTCGAACGCTTCGCACCGCATCCGGCTATTGCAATCGAGCCAGGCGCGCGCTGAGCAGGTTGAACACGCCCTGGGCGTCACCTTCCTCCACCCACATCACGTTGGCGGGCTGTTTAAGCACGCCATACCAGTCGGCGACAGTCTGCCCCAAGGTCGG
Organism: Pseudomonas sp. SWRI68; assembly: GCF_014269165.1. Taxonomy (NCBI): domain Bacteria; kingdom Pseudomonadati; phylum Pseudomonadota; class Gammaproteobacteria; order Pseudomonadales; family Pseudomonadaceae; genus Pseudomonas; species Pseudomonas sp. SWRI68. Next base: position 76,821 of record NZ_JABWRU010000007.1, read on the forward strand.
GCCTTCGCGGCTGTCGATGGCCAAGTGAATGCGCCGGCCGCTGAACAGTTCGGGTTTCAGTAGGTAGGCAATGACGCTGGCGTCGTGCACCGGCCCGCCGGGCATGCCGTACAGGTCCATGTCATGGGTAATGTAGGCGTTGAGAATGTCCACCACCCGCTGGCTGGCCCGGTTGTTCACCGCTGCAAGCTGCTTGAGGCGTGCCTCGCTGGTGAGCAGTTTGTGGGTGACATCCAGCGGCAGGTAGGTCAGCGGCACACCACTGGCCAGCACCACCTCGGCGGCATGCGGGTCGGCGTAGAGGTTGAATTCTGCGGCGGGGGTGATGTTGCCGCCATTGAAGTGGGCGCCGCCCATGACCACCACCTCTTTGATGCCTTTGGCGATTTCCGGGCGCTGGATGAGTGCCAGAGCCAGGTTGGTCTGCGGGCCTAGCATGGCGATGGTGATACTGTTGGGCTTGGCGGCGCCGAGGGTGTCGACCAAGTACTGCACGGCATTGCCCTGGGCCAGGGGCTTTTTCGGCTCATGCACCGGAACGCCGGTCAGGCCTTCTTCGCCATGGACGTCGGCGGCGTAAATGGGGGCGCGCACCAGCGGGCGCCCTGCCCCGGCGTAGACGGGGATGTCTTCGCGGCCAGCCCATTCGCGGGCCAGGCGGGCATTGCGTGAGGTTTTGTCGAGGCGCACGTTGCCGGCCACGGTGGTAATGGCGCGGATGTTCAGCTCATCGGGCGAGGCCATGGCCAGGAACAGCGCGACCACGTCGTCGGCGCCGGGGTCGGTGTCGATGATCAGGTCGCGTGGGGCGGCCTGGAGGGTGGTGGTGGCAGCTGCAGCCATGAAAGTGAGTCCTTGTAGCAGGGGTTTGAGCATGAGGCACTCCTGTTGCCTTGGGGTATTTACCGGTTTTTTGTAGGCGCGGCGATGCGATCAGAACGTAACGCCTGAGATCAAAGCAATGTTGCTGTACGGCTGGCACTCCCCCGTGCGCACCACGGCCCGCGCGCTGCGTGAGAGCACTTTGAAATCTTCATGGGGCATCCATTCCCGTTTGCCCAACTTGCCGCGCAAGCGCTCGATTTCCACCAGCCCGGGCGGCACCACTTTCTGCATTTCCTCGGCCAACACATGCCGCTCCACCTGCAACTCGCTCAGCACCACGCGCAAGACACTGGCGAAATCCGGTATGCCCGGGGTCAACGCCAGGTCGATCAGCTCGACGCCCGGCGGCACCGGCAACCCGGCATCGCCGATCACCAGAATATCGCCATGCCCCAACCCCGCAATGACCCGTGACAGGGCGACATTGAGCAGCGCGGTCTTCTTCATGGCTGCAGCTCCGCAAGGTAAGGGATCGACGGCTGCGCCCCGGCGCGAGTGACCGACAAAGCCGCTGCGCGCTGGCCGAGCGCGATCGCCTCGCCCTCCTCCAACCCACGCACCAGGGCGGCAGCAAAGCCACCGATGAAGGTGTCGCCTGCCGCCGTGGTGTCCAGCGGTTGCACGCTGGGCGCGGGAAAGTGCCGATGGCCCTGTTCGGTCACCAGCAAGGCGCCTTGGGCGCCGAGGGTGATGATCACTTTGCCAGCCCCCAGTTGCAGCAGCCGTTCGCCGGCGCGCCGGGCGCTGGCCTGGTCGCTGACGGCGATCCCGGTCAGGGCTTCGGCCTCGCTTTCGTTGGGGGCCAGGTAATCGATATGGGCGAACCATGTCGGTGGTAACGGCCCGGTGGCGGGTGCCGGGTTGAGAATGACCTGCTTACCCAGCTCACGCCCCCTCGCCAACGTCCAGGCCACGGTGTCGTACGGCACCTCCAACTGGCAGATGATGACCTCGGCCGCTTGCAGCAGCGCGTCGAAGCGCTGCACCGCCTGCGGTGTCAGCAGACCATTGCCGCCAGGGATGATGACGATGCAATTCTGGCTGGCGGCATCGACGGTGATCAGCGCCACACCACTGGAAACCCCTTCGCACACGCTCACTGCCTGGCAGTCGATACCTTCTACTTCCAGCGCCTTGCGCAGTTGCTGGCCGTAGGCGTCGTCGCCCACGTTGCCGATCATCGCCACGCTGCCGCCCAGCCGCGCCACCGCCACCGCCTGGTTGGCACCCTTGCCGCCGGGCACGGTGAAAAAGCCCTCGCCGGGCAGGGTCTCACCGGCCCGTGGCAGGCGCTGGGCGCGGGCCACCAGGTCCATGTTGAGGCTACCGACCACCACTACCTTGGCATGCATGGGAATTCCTTAGCGGTAATCATTGAACAGGTCCGGGCGTGGCCCGGTGGACTCGCGCTGCACGATGCGCGGGGCAACGATGCGTTGCTCCGCCGAGCCTTGCCGGGGCGTGGCGATGCGTGAAAGCAGCAATGCAGCAGCGCTTTCGCCCAGCTCGCGGATCGACTGGCCCACGGTGGTCAGCGGCGGGTACACGTAGCGGCTGAGCTCGATGTCATCGAAGCCGATCACCGACAGCTCGCCCGGTACGTTGATATTGCGCTCGGCCGCAGCGCGCAGCACGCCAAAGCCGATCATGTCGTTGCCGGCAAAAATCGCCGTGGGCCGGTTGCCATCCAGCAACTGTGCCGCCGCCCCGTGGCCGCCCGGGCTGGTGAAGTCGCAATGCAGCACGCGGCTCGCCCCCACCGCTGCGCCCGCCTCGCCCATGGCGCGACGGAAACCGGCCAGGCGCAGTTGGCTGACGCCGGTTTCGGACGGGCCGCCGATGTAGGCGATGTCGCGATGGCCAAGCTCAAGCAGGTGCCGGGTGGCGAGGTAGGCGCCGTGCTCGTGGTCGATGCGTACCAGGTCAGCGTCGACGCCATCCAGCTCACGGTCGACGATGACCATCGGCGTGCGCACGCAGGCCAGGCTGTGCAGCAGGTCGCTGTCCTCGCCCACGGACGCCACCACCAGGCCGTCGATGCGTTTCTCCAGCAGCACACGTAGGTAGCTGCGCTGCTTTTGCGGGTTGTCGTCGGAGTTGCACAGGATCACGCAGTAGCCGTTACGCTCGCAGGCGTCTTCGATGCCTCGTGCCAGTTCGGCGAAATACGGGTTCACGCTGTTGGGCACCAGCAAACCGATGGTGGCGGTGCTGCGCGCCTTGAGCGAACGCGCCACGGCACTGGGCACGTAGTCGAGTTCGACGATGGCGGCCTCGACCTTCAGGCGCACCTGTTCACTGACGGGGCGGGTCTTGTTCAGTACATGGGACACGGTGGTGTAGGAAATACCCGCCAGTGCCGCGACATCTTTAATGGTTGCCATGTTTTCAGTTCCGCCGGCCTGCACGCCGGCTACGGTAAGTGTCGAGCACCACGGCGATGACGATCACCGCCCCGGTGATGATGCGTTTGGTGGGTTCCGACGCGCCGATCTGCGCAAGCCCTGCGGCCAGCACCGAGATGATCAGCACGCCAAAGAAGGTACTGATCACTGAGCCGCGCCCACCCATCAAGCTGGTGCCACCGATTACCACGGCGGCGATCACCTGCAGCTCCAGGCCCGACCCGGCGTTGGGGTCGGCGGCTTCCAGGCGTGAGATCTGGAACAGCGCTGCCAGGCCGGCTAGCAGGCCCATCAGGGCGAACACCAGCACTTTGTAGGGGCGCGGGTCGATGCCGGCCAGGCGCACGGCCTCTTCATTGGTGCCGATACCGATCAAGTAGCGGCCGAACACCGTACGGGTCAGCACCAGGTGCGCCAGCACGATCACCAGCAAGGCGATGATGAAGGCCGGCGAGATGCCGAACGCGACCGGGTCGGAGAACCAGGCGTAGGCGTCGCCGATATAGGCAGTACGCGAGTCGGTGAACTGATAGGCCAGACCGCGCGCCATCTCCAGTACGCCGAGCGAGACAATGAACGACGGGATACGCCAGGCCACGGTGACGCCACCGGTGATGCTGCCAGCCAGGGCGGCCACGGCCATGCCGAGCAACGCCGAGGGCAGCACGCCCCAGCCCCAGCCGAGAATGGCCACGCTGACCGTGGAGGCCGCCAGCGCCAGCACCGAGCCGACCGACAGGTCGATGCCGCCGATGATCAGCACGAAGGTCATGCCGACCGCCAGTACCATCAGGTCGGGGATCTGATTGGCGAGGGTGCTGAAGGTGGCGTACGACCAGAAGTGGCTGCTGAGAAACGAGAACAGCACGATCATCGCCAATAAGGCGCCGGCCAGGCCCAGGTAGGTGCCCAGGCCGAAATACGTGCCAGTGCGGCGCACGGGGGCGGCGCTTTGGCTGTCGAGGGGGGTGGTTTTCATGCATCCGTCCTGGGCGCTGCGTCATGCAGCAGTGCGTCACGTTTCTGATAGCCGGCAAAGGCGGCGGCAAGTAGCTGGTCCTGGCTCCAGTGGTCACGCTCGAACGTGTCGATCAGGCGGCCGGCCGACAGCACGGCAATGCGGTCGCAGATCAGCATCAGTTCGCGCAGGTCGCTGGACACCACCACCAGGGCCTTACCCTGGCGCGCCAGCTCAGCCAGCAGGCCGTAGATGTCGAATTTGGCGCCGACGTCGATGCCTCGGGTCGGCTCGTCAAACAGCAGCACCTGGCAATCACGCTCCAGCCAGCGGCCGATTACCACCTTTTGCTGGTTGCCGCCCGACAATTCACCCACGGCCTGGTGCGGGCCGGCGCTGCGGATGCGCATGGCCTGAATCTGGCGCTCGGCCAGGGCCCTTTCTGCCGCGCCGTCCAGCACACCGGCACGCGATACCGCGCCGAGGTTGCCCAAGGCGATATTGGCGCTGATCGACTGGGTCAACAGCAGGCCCTCGCCTTTGCGGTCTTCGGTAATCAGGGCGATGCCGGCTTTTACCGCCGCCTTCGGTGAGTCGATCGTCACGGCCTGTGGCGGCTGGCCCAGCGCGATGCTGCCGCTGTCGGCGCGGTCGGCACCGTAGATCAGGCGCAGCAGCTCGGTGCGGCCGGCGCCGATCAGGCCGGAGATACCGAAGATCTCCCCTGCCCTGACCTGGAATGACACGTCGCGCACCTTGTCGCCGCGGCTGAGCCGATCGACCTGCAGCAACGGCGCGCCAATCTCGCGGCGGCCCAGATCGATGTGTTCGCCCAGCTCGCGGCCGACCATCAGGTTGACCAACTCGGCGCTGCTGTAACGCTGGATCGGTTCGTCGCACACCAGCTTGCCGTCGCGCAGCACCACAATCCGCTGCGCCACGCGCTGCAGTTCTTCAAGGCGATGGGAGATATAGACGATGGCCACGCCGCGCTGGCGCAGTCGCTCGATCTGGGTGAACAACAGCTCCACCTCGCGGGCGGTTAGCATGGCAGTGGGTTCGTCGAAGATCAGCACGTGGCAATCGCCGATCAGGTTGCGGGCGATCTCGACCATCTGCTGATGGCCGATGCCCAGCTCTCCGACTGGCGTGTCCGGGTCGATGGCGTCCAGGCCGACCTGGGCCATGGCCGCCGTGGCCAGTTGGCGCAGGCGCTTGTGGCTGATCCAGCCGAAGCGGCTGGGCAGGTTGTCGAGGAACAGGTTTTCGGCCACGGTCAACGTCGCCAGCAGGTTGAGTTCCTGCATGACCATGCGCACACCGAGGCGCTCCGCCTCGCTGCGGCTGCCGGGTGCGTAGGCCTGGCCGCGGTAGGTCATGTGCCCGGTGGTGGGCACTTCGAGGCCACTGATGAGCTTGGACAAGGTGCTCTTGCCGGCGCCGTTCTCGCCCGTCAGGGCCAGCACTTCACCGGCCCGCAGGCTCAGGCAGACGTCACCGAGCACGGGCTGGGCGTAGGTCTTGCCCAGCCCGCTGGCGGTGAGCACCACTTCATTTGCCGTAGCAGGCATGGCCCTCTCTCCTGGCGGGTATCAGGGCTGGGTGATGAGTTCGACCGGGGTCTGGATGACGTTGTCGGCATCCACGCCCGGCTTCTCGCCGTTGATCATCTTCAGCGCCGCCTGGATACCGAACACCGCCTGCTGGCTGGCGGCCTGGTCGAGGGTGGCGAGCACGCGGCCATCCTCGAGCATCGGCTTGATGGCATTGATGTTGTCGTAACCGACCACTTGTACCTTGCCGGCCTTGCCTGCCGCACGCACCGCCGACACTGCGCCCAGGGCCATGCTGTCGTTACCGGCCAGCAGGGCCTTGAGATCGGGGTATTCGTTGAGCATGGCGGCGGCGACGGCGTTGCCTTTGTCGATTTCCCAGTTGCCGGACTGCACCGCGACGATCTTCATCTGCGCAGCGTCCATGGCATCCTTGAAGCCTGCCGTGCGCTGCTGAGCGTTGGTGGTGGTCGACACGCCTTCGATGATGCCAACCTGGTCACCGGCCTTGAGCTTTTGCTGGGCCAGGTAGTCACCGACCATGCGTGCGCCCTTGCGGTTGTCGGGGCCGACGAAGGGCACGCTGATGCCTTTGCTCTTGAGCAACTCGGGGTCAAGGCGGTTGTCGATGTTGATCACCACCACGCCTTTGTCCATGGCTTTTTTAACCGCAGAAACCAGGGCCTTGGAGTCCGCCGGCGCAATCACCAGCGCCTTGACCCCCGAATTGACCATGTTCTCGACGATGCGGATCTGCTCGCCGGTGTCGGTTTCGTTCTTGATGCCGTTGGCGACCAGGTCGAAATCACTGGCGTGGGCTTTTTGATAATCCTTGGCGCCGTCTTCCATGGTGCGGAAGAATTCGTTGGCCAGGGACTTCATCACCAGGGCGACTTTGGGTTTTTCTTCGGCGTGGGCCTCAGACAGCGGCAGGGCCAGGGACAGGGTGGAGACGACAGCGAGGGCCAGCAGACGACCGGGGAACGGCAGTTTCATGGACGATGACTCCGAATCTTGTGTTTTTTATCGGATCGCAAACGTTTGCGTTGACTCACTATGGAAACAGGACCTGGTTTTGTCAAATCCGTTTGGCTGGCTGGGCCTGAGTCACGCCCTGGGGCAGAGTATCCGGAATTTATCCGAAAAACCGAACAGGTTTTCCTATTCTTGTTCGGGATCCCGAATCAAACCTGATGTTTGTAGGAGCGGCCTTGCGTCGCGAAAGGGCCGCATAGCGGCCCCGGGATATCCGCAGCGACGCCTAAATCCGGGGGCCGCCTTGCGGCCCTTTCGCGACGCAAGGCCGCTCCTACCACAAGCCGCATCTAGGCTGGTACGAAACATGCCTAGCGTTTGTTGCACTTCAGCAATCGCCTCATTAGGAAGAGAGAACAATAACTATGAATGCTGCACTTAAAACCTTTGCCCCCAGCGCACTCGCTCTGCTGCTGATCCTGCCGACCACGGCTTCGGCCAAGGAAGCCGAAACCCAACAGAAACTGGCCAACGTGGTCATCCTCGCCACCGGCGGCACCATTGCCGGCGCGGGCGCCAGCGCGGCCAACAGTGCCACCTACCAGGCCGCCAAGCTTGGCGTCGACAAGCTGATCGCCGGCGTGCCGGAGCTGGCAGACCTGGCCAATGTGCGCGGCGAACAGGTGATGCAGATCGCCTCCGAGAGCATCACCAACGAAGACCTGCTGAAACTGGGCAAGCGCGTCGCCGAACTGGCCGAGAGCAACGACGTCGACGGCATCGTCATCACCCACGGTACCGACACCCTGGAAGAGACCGCCTACTTCCTCAACCTGGTAGAGAAGACCGACAAGCCCATCGTGGTGGTCGGCTCGATGCGCCCCGGTACCGCCATGTCGGCAGACGGCATGCTCAACCTGTACAACGCCGTGGCCGTGGCCAGCGACAAGCAGTCGCGCGGCAAAGGCGTACTGGTGACCATGAACGATGAAATCCAGTCCGGCCGCGATGTCAGCAAGTCGGTCAACATCAAGACCGAAGCATTCAAGAGCGCCTGGGGCCCAATGGGCATGGTGGTGGAAGGCAAATCCTACTGGTTCCGCCTGCCGGCCAAGCGCCACACGGTCAATTCGGAATTCGACATCAAGCAGATCAGCAGCCTGCCTGCCGTCGACATCGCCTACGGCTACGGCAACGTGACCGACACCGCCTACAAGGCACTGGCGCAGAACGGCGCCAAGGCGATCATCCATGCCGGTACCGGTAATGGCTCGGTGTCGTCGCGGGTAGTGCCGGCGCTGCAAGAGATGCGCAAGAACGGCGTGCAGATCATCCGTTCGTCCCACGTCAACCAGGGCGGTTTCGTGCTGCGTAACGCCGAGCAGCCTGACGACAAGAACGACTGGGTCGTGGCCCACGACCTCAACCCGCAAAAAGCCCGCATCCTGGCCATGGTGGCAATGACCAAGACCCAGGACAGCAAAGAGCTGCAGCGTATCTTCTGGGAATACTGAGTGCTGTAGCAGCAAGGCCGGTGCGCTGCCTGCGCCGGCCCTTCCCTTCAGCCAAGCCTACGGCGCAACGCGCTTGAGCTCATTCAGCAAGCCCATCAGTTGCTCCAGCTTGTCTTCGCCGAACTGCTGCTGGATCTTGCGGTAGTTGGCCTCCATACCCTCGCGCATCGACTCGAAGCAGGCCTCGCCACGTTCGGTCAGGCTCACGAACATGCGCCGCTGGTCCTGGGCGGCCTTTTGCCGGCGCACCAGGCCGTCGCGCTCGAGGCGGCTCAATACCCCGGTCATGCTCGGCTTGAGAATGCAGGCCAGGTGCGCAAGCTGGTAGCTTTCCAGTTCGCCCTGCTGGCTGAGGATACGGATGACTCGCCACTGTTGTTCGGTCAGGTCATGTTCGTTCAGCAATGGCCTGAAAAATGCCATCGCAGCCTCCCTGGCCTGCAGCAGGCTCAGCGTCAGCGAGGGTTGAGTCTTGGTCATGTTGGCGCCTGTGATAGGAGTACAACGGGCAAGATTAGGGGCATAGGCGAAAAGGGACAAGGCACCTGGAAAGTGCAATCTGTTCCATGGAAAACCCATTCAAGGCCAAGGGGCAAGCTGCGACCATCCGGATCAAACACCCACAACCCGATCCGGGCGTACCGACGTGGCCATATCACTGCAACTGGGCTTGCCGCTGGCGGTATTCGCCGGGCGTGAGCTTGGCGTAACGGTTGAAGAACCGGCTGAAATAGGCCGGGTCCTTGAAGCCCAGCTGGTAGCAGATTTCGTTTGCCGTGCTGCCGGAAAACAACAGCAGGCGCTTGGCCTCCTGCATCAGCCGCTCAAGCACCAGGCGTTTGGACGGCAAGTCGGCAATGCGCCGGCACACATCGTTAAGGCGTGCTTCGGTCACGCCGATCTGTTGTGCGTACTGCGCCAGCGGCCAATGCTCAAGGTAGTGCGCCTCGATCAACGCATTGAAGCGGTGGAAGATTTTCAGGTCTTCATGCCGGGCCGGCGTCGACTCCAGCGAGTTGGGGCACAGCCGCAGCAAGCTGACCATGATCAGCCGGGTCAGCGACTGCAGCGCCGCCTCGCGCCCCGGGTGGGGGCTGGCAAACTCATCGCTGAGCGCATCCAGCCAGCGCTCCAGCCGGCGCGCCTCGGCCGTGTACGCGGCCGGCACGTTGCCCAGGGCAACGCAGGCAGGCTGTACCTGCACCCCCGCCGGCAGCAGGCTGGCGTCCGCTTCGATCAATTGCCAGACCAGCTGCTGACGCACCGTCAGCACATGGCCGTCGCTGTCCGCCTCGGTGACGAAGGCGTGCGCCACCGTCGGCGGCGTCAGGAAAAACATCGGCCCCGACTCGATGTACTGCTGATCGTCCAGGTACACCCGCACCGTGCCGGACTTCACGTAATGCACCTGAAAAAACCGGTCGTGACGGTGCACGGGCATGTTGCGCCCGAAGAACCCGGCAAGGTTGCCCAGCCGGTCGTAATGCACCTCGCTGTCACTGTAGCGCTGGTCGTAGACCTGGCCGATGTTGATGTTCGGAATCGGATGCCGATCGCTCATGCCTGCTTACCCGCAAATCGCTTGACCGTGTTGACGTTCACCCATGGTGCCCCGGCTGCCCGGCAGATACCACTGACGGATGTGTTGACCTTCGTTAACATATTAACTATAACATTAACACGTTAACAATCTCGGCAGAGCGACCACCGCCCTGCACCGCCTGGAGAAAAGCATGAGCCATGCCCTGCATGACGTTGCGACCGGCACCCTGTTCGGCGTTGCGCTGAACTACCAGGGTCTGCTGCAGCAGCACGAAGCGGCGTTTCACGAAGCGCCCTACAAACAACCGCCCGTCAAGCCGGTGCTGTTCATCAAGACGCCCAACACCCGCAATCACCATGAGGGCAATGTGCTGTACCCGGCCGGTGTCGAGCGCCTGCAACCGGGCCCTGCGCTGGGCGTGGTGATCGGCAAGGACGCCAGCCGGGTCAGCGCCGAAGACGCACTCGCCTATGTGGCGGGCTACACCATCGTCAACGAAATCAGCCTGCCTGAAACCAGCTACTACCGCCCTGCGGTCAAGGCCAAGTGCCGCGATGGCTTCTGCCCGGTCGGCCCCGAGCTGGTGCCTGCGGCCCAGGTCGCCAACCCGGACGCCCTCGGCCTGCGCCTGTGGGTCAACGGTGAACTGCGCCAGCACAACACCACCGCCAACTGCGTGCGCACAGTGGCCCAGTTGATCGCCGAACTCAGCGAATTCATGACCCTGCATGCAGGCGACATCCTGATCACCGGCACCCCCGAAGGCCGCGTCGATGTGCAGCCGGGCGATCGCGTCGAGGTCGAAATCGACGGCCTGGGCAAGCTCACCAACCACATCGTCGCCGAATGAGGACTCACCCTGTGAAACACGCCCGTATCCAGTTCGACGGCCAAGCCCACACCGTCACCGTCGAAGACGAGCACCTGCGTCTGGCCGATGGCCGTCTGGTGCATGAAGACCAAGTGACCTGGTTGCCGCCGGCCACCGGCAGCATGTTCGCCCTTGGCCTGAACTACGCCGACCACGCCGCCGAGCTTGCCTTCTCGCCGCCCACCGAGCCGCTGGCGTTTATCAAGTCGCCCGGCACCTACACCGGCCACAAGCAGGTCACCTGGCGCCCAGATAACGTCGCCTACATGCACTACGAGTGCGAGTTGGTCGCGGTCATCGGTAAAACGGCGAAGAACGTCAAGCGCGAGGATGCCCTGGGCTACGTTGCCGGCTACACCGTTTGCAACGACTACGCCATCCGCGACTACCTGGAGAACTACTACCGCCCCAACCTACGGGTGAAGAACCGCGACGCCACCACCCCGGTCGGCCCGTGGATCGTCGACGCCGCCGACGTGCCGGATGTAAGCAACCTGAAACTGCGCACCTGGATCAACGGCGAGCTGAAGCAGGAAGGCAGCACCTCGGACATGATTTTCGACATCCCCTACCTGATCGAATACTTCTCCAGCTTCATGACCCTGCAACCTGGCGACATGATCGCCACCGGCACCCCGGAGGGCTTGGCCGACGTGGTGCCGGGCGATGAAGTGGTGGTGGAGGTAGAAGGCGTCGGCCGCCTGGTCAACCGTATCGTCAGCGAAGCTGACTTCTTCAAGAACAACAAGGCATCAGCAGCATGATCAAGCACTGGATCAACGGCCGTGAGGTCGAGAGCAAAGACACCTTCGTCAACTACAACCCGGCCACCGGCGATGCCATCTGCGAAGTCGCCAGCGGCGGTGCCGAGGAAGTGGCCCAGGCGGTTGCTGCGGCCAAGGAAGCCTTCCCGAAATGGGCCAACACCCCGGCCAAGGAACGCGCCCGCCTGATGCGCAAGCTGGGTGAGCTGATCGAGCAGAACGTGCCGAAACTGGCCGAGCTGGAAACCCTCGATACCGGCCTGCCGATCCACCAGACCAAGAACGTGCTGATCCCGCGTGCCTCGCACAACTTCGACTTCTTCGCCGAAGTGTGCACGCGCATGGACGGCCACAGCTACCCCGTTGACGACCAGATGCTCAACTACACCCTGTACCAGCCGGTGGGTGTCTGCGCCCTGGTGTCGCCGTGGAACGTGCCGTTCATGACCGCCACCTGGAAGACCGCGCCGTGCCTGGCGCTGGGCAACACCGCGGTGCTGAAGATGAGCGAGCTGTCGCCGCTGACCGCCAATGAACTCGGCCGCCTGGCCGTTGAAGCCGGCATCCCCAACGGTGTGCTCAACGTGATCCAGGGCTATGGCGCCACTGCCGGCGATGCGCTGGTGCGTCACCCGGACGTGCGGGCGATTTCGTTCACCGGCGGCACCGCCACCGGCAAGAAGATCATGCAGACCGCAGGCCTGAAGAAGTACTCGATGGAGCTGGGCGGCAAGTCACCGGTGCTGATCTTCGAGGACGCCGACCTAGAGCGCGCCCTGGACGCGGCCTTGTTCACCATCTTCTCGCTGAACGGCGAACGCTGCACCGCCGGCAGCCGCATCTTCATCCAGGAAAGCGTGTACCCGCAGTTCGTGGCCGAGTTCGCTGCCCGCGCCAAGCGCCTGATCGTCGGTGACCCGACCGACCCGAAAACCCAAGTCGGCTCTATGATCACCCAGCAGCACTACGACAAGGTCACCGGCTACATCCGCATCGGTATCGAGGAAGGCGCACGCCTGGTCGCAGGCGGCCTGGAGCGCCCGGCCAACCTGCCAGCGCACCTGGCCAAGGGGCAGTTCATCCAGCCGACCGTGTTCGCCGACGTGAACAACAGCATGCGCATCGCCCAGGAAGAAATCTTCGGCCCGGTGGTGTGCCTGATCCCGTTCAAGGACGAGGCCCAAGCGCTGCAGCTGGCCAACGACACCGAGTACGGCCTGGCCTCCTACATCTGGACCCAGGACATCGGCAAGGCCCACCGCCTGGCGCGCGGCATCGAAGCCGGCATGGTGTTCATCAACAGCCAGAACGTACGTGACCTGCGCCAACCGTTCGGCGGCGTGAAAGGCTCCGGCACCGGTCGCGAAGGCGGGCAATACAGCTTCGAAGTGTTCGCCGAGATCAAGAACGTGTGCATTTCCATGGGCAGCCACCACATCCCGCGCTGGGGCGTGTGATCATCCTCCTGCAGCGCCGAGCAAACCCGCCGCGGCGCTGCGGGACTTACAAGAATAAGGAGTCTGATCATGGGTAAAGTGGCGCTCGCAGCCAAAATCACTCACGTGCCCAGCATGTACCTGTCCGAGCTGCCTGGCCCGCGTCAGGGCTTTCGGCAAGCCGCCATCGACGGGCACTACGAGATCAGCCGACGCTGCCGTGAGCTGGGGGTCGACACGATTGTGGTGTTCGACACCCACTGGCTGGTCAATGCCAACTACCACATCCTCTGTGGTGAGCACTTCAAGGGGGTCTACACCTCCAATGAACTGCCGCACTTCATCAGCAACATGGCGTACGAGTTCCCGGGCAACAAGGACCTGGGGCTGATCCTGGCCGAAGCGTGCAACCGCTTCAACGTCGAGACCATGGCCCACCACGCCACCACCCTGGGCCCGGAGTACGGCACCCTGGTACCGATGCGCTACATGAACCAGGACCAGCACTTCAAGGTGGTCTCGGTCTCGGCGCTGTGCACCTCCCACTACCTGGCCGACAGTGCGCGCCTCGGCTGGGCCATGCGCAAGGCCGTGGAAGACCACTACGACGGCACCGTGGCGTTCCTGGCCAGCGGTTCGCTGTCACACCGCTTCGCGCAGAACGGCCAGGCGCCGGACTTCGCCACCAAGGTGTGGAGCCCATTCCTGGAAACCCTGGACCACCGCGTGGTGAAGATGTGGGAAAACGCCGAATGGGAGGACTTCTGCGGCATGCTCCCCGAATACGCTGCCAAGGGCCACGGCGAAGGGTTCATGCATGACACCGCAATGCTGCTCGGCGCATTGGGCTGGTCGAAGTACGACGGCAAGGCCGACGTGGTAACGCCCTACTTCGGCTCGTCGGGCACCGGCCAGATCAACGCGATCTTCCCGGTCACCCCCCAGGATGGTTCGGCCATTCCCGCCGCACAGGCCGCCAACCCGGCCGCTGTGCTTTCCACCAGCCGCCTGTGACCCCGCTGCCTGGCCGCCCTGCCCGGCGGCCAGGCATTCCTGCCCTGAGGATGCCCTTCATGCCACACCTGGTTCTACTCTACACCCCCGACCTGGAAGCCGACGCCGACATCCCGGCCCTGTGCCGCGCCCTGGCCGACACCATGCTTGAACAGCGCGATGCCGCCGGCAAGGCGGTATTCCCCACCGGCGGTACGCGCGTGCTGGCCTACCCCGCCGCCCACTGCGCGGTAGCCGATGGCAACGGCGACTATGGCTTCCTGTACGCCAACCTGCGGATGGGCAGCGGCCGCGCTGCCGAGGTTCACAAAACGGTGGGCGACAGCCTGCTGCAAGTGCTCAAACACCACCTGGACGGGCTGCTGCAGCAACGCCCGATCGGCATCACCGTGCAGATCGACGAGAGCACCGCGCAGGTCTACGACGCCAAGCACAGCACCCTGCACCCGCTATTCAACAGGCCGGCCTGAAGCCACCGCCAGCCCCTCTCAACGTCTCCTCCACTACAAGTACAAGAATATGAGCACACTGGAGCACGCCTCGCGCAGCACGGCGCAAGCCACACTCATCGACAGTACACACCGGGCCGTCACCTGGCGGCTGATGCCGCTGCTGCTGGTGTGTTACCTGTTCGCCCACCTGGACCGCATCAACATCGGCTTCGCCAAGATGCAGATGAGCCAGGACCTGCACCTGTCCGACACGGTCTACGGGCTGGGCGCCGGGCTGTTTTTCATTGCCTACGCGCTGTTCGCTGTGCCCAGCAACCTGATGCTCGAACGCTTCGGCCCACGGCGCTGGATCGCCAGCCTGATGGTGGTGTGGGGCGCGCTGTCGACCTGCATGCTGCTGATCGAGAGCAGCAGCGCGTTCTACCTGCTGCGCTTCGCCCTGGGCGCGGCCGAAGCCGGGTTCTTCCCAGGCATTCTGGTGTACCTCAACCGTTGGTACCCGGCCGGCCGCCGGGCGCAGATCACCGCGCTGTTCGCCATCGCCGTGCCGCTGGCGGGGGTGGTCGGCGGGCCGCTGTCTGGCGGTATTCTGGCCTTCATGCATGACGCTGCGGGCCTGCGTGGCTGGCAGTGGATGTTCCTGCTCGAAGGCGCACCGGTCATCCTGCTTGGCCTGGTGGTGCTGGCCACCCTGCCGGAACGCTTCGAGCAGGTGAACTGGCTCGACGCGCAGCAAAAAGCCGCCCTGCGCGCCCAGTTCGGCCAGGAAGAACAGCGCAAGCCGGTTACCTCGTTCGCCGGCATCCTCGCCAGCCCTGCGCTGTGGTTGCTGGTGGCGGTGTACAGCGCGGTGATGCTGGCGGTGAACACCTTGGCATTCTGGATGCCCAGCCTGATCCACACCGCCGGCATCGCCAGCGACGCCAGTGTCGGCCTGCTCAGCGCCGTGCCGTACCTGGCCGGCTGCGTGTTCATGCTGGCCTGCGGGCGCTCGTCCGACCGCCACCGCGAGCGCCGCTGGCACTTGTCCATCCCGCTGTTGATGGCCGCTGCCGGTATCGCGATCGCCGCCCTTGCGCCCTCTCAGCCGCTGCCGGTATTGGCCGGCCTGGTACTGGCAGGCATGGGTGCGAGCGCCGCCCTGCCGATGTTCTGGCAACTGCCACCGGCGTTTCTCAATGACCGTACCCAGGCGGCTGGCATTGCCCTGATCAGCTCGCTGGGCAGCATCGCCTCGTTCGCCACACCGTACTTCATCGGCTGGGTCCGCGACACCACGCAAAGCGCCAGCCTTGCGCTGTATGTGCTCGCCACTTTCATCACCCTCGGCGGCCTGCTGGTGCTGCGCACCCGCGCCGCCATCGTCAACCCTTGAACGCAGAGACTCTGACCATGCTTGATAACGCTTTCATTCAACAGGCGGCCGAGCGCCTCGACCAGGCCGAGCGCACGCGCGAACAGGTGCGCCAGTTCTCGCTCGACCAACCCGCTATCACTATCGAAGATGCCTACGCCATCCAGCGCGCCTGGGTCGCCAAGAAGATCGCGGCCGGGCGCAAGCTGGTCGG
Organism: Pseudomonas sp. SWRI68; assembly: GCF_014269165.1. Lineage (NCBI taxonomy): Bacteria > Pseudomonadati > Pseudomonadota > Gammaproteobacteria > Pseudomonadales > Pseudomonadaceae > Pseudomonas > Pseudomonas sp. SWRI68. The sequence continues at coordinate 92,759 of NZ_JABWRU010000007.1, forward strand.
CCACAAGATCGGCCTGACCTCACGCGCCATGCAGGTGTCGTCGAACATCACCGAGCCTGACTACGGCGCCCTGCTGGACGACATGCTGTTCGATGAAGGCACCGACATCCCCTTCGAGCGGTTCATCGTGCCGCGCGTCGAAGTGGAGCTGGCCTTCATTCTCGGCAAGCCGCTCAAGGGCCCGAATGTCACGGTGTTCGATGTACTGGACGCCACCGAGTGGGTGATCCCTGCGCTTGAGATCATCGACGCCCGTATCCAGCAGGTCGACCCGCAGACCCAGGCCACACGCAAGGTGTTCGACACCATTTCCGACAACGCCGCCAATGCGGGCGTGGTGATGGGCGGGCGCGCCGTGCGCCCCACCGAGATCGACCTGCGCAAGGTGCCAGCCGTGCTGTACCGCAATGGTGTGATCGAGGAGTCCGGGGTCAGCGCTGCGGTGCTCAACCACCCGGCCAAGGGCGTCGCCTGGCTGGCCAACAAGCTGGCCGCGTATGACGTCACGCTGCAGCCGGGGCAGATCATCCTGGGCGGCTCCTTCACCCGCCCGGTGGCCGCACGGCCGGGCGACACCTTCCACGTCGACTACGACCAACTCGGCTCGATTGCCTGCCGTTTCGTCTGAGGACTTGCCCATGGACATGCCCGTCAACCGTTTCAAACAACGCCTGCGCAGTGGCGAGGCGCAGATCGGCCTGTGGCTCGGCCTGGCCGATGCATACTGCGCGGAGCTTGCCGCCAACGCCGGCTTCGACTGGCTGTTGATCGACGGTGAGCACGCACCCAACGACCTGCGCGGCATGCTCGCGCAGTTGCAGGCGGTGGCGCCTTACGCCAGCCAGGCGGTGATCCGCCCGGTGATTGGCGATACCGCGCTGATCAAGCAAGTGCTGGATATCGGCGCGCAGACTTTGCTGGTGCCGATGGTGGAAAGCGCCGCGCAGGCGCGCCAGCTGGTGCAGGCCATGCATTACCCGCCCAAGGGCATACGCGGCGTGGGCAGCGCGCTGGCGCGGGCGTCACGCTGGAACAGCATCCCCGGCTACCTCGACCAGGCTGATGCGCAAATGTGTTTGCTGGTGCAGATCGAGAACATGGAAGGGCTGGCCAACCTGGATGAGATCGTGGCGGTCGAGGGTGTCGATGGTGTGTTCATCGGCCCGGCCGACCTGAGCGCCGCCATGGGCCATCGGGGCAACCCTGGGCATCCTGAAGTGCAAGCGGCCATCGAGGACGCGATCGTGCGTATCGGCCAGGCGGGCAAGGCGGCGGGGATTCTCAGCGCGGACCAGACGCTGGCACGGCGCTATATTGCGTTGGGCGCTGCGTTTGTGGCGGTGGGGGTGGATACCACGGTGCTGATGCGTGGGCTCACGGCGTTGGCGGGTGCGTTCAAGGGGGGGGCGTCTGCGGTTGGTGATGGGGGCGGCGTTTACTGACAACCTTTGGGGGGCGCGTTGCGCCCCTTTCGCGACGCAAGGCCGCTCCTACAGGCACAGCGTATGGCGCTGACGGTAGGAGCGGCCTTGCGTCGCGAAAGGGCCGCAACGCGGCCCCAGTCTGCAATGCCCTACCCCTGGATGATCGCCCTCAACACCGTCTTGAAGGTGTGCAGCTGCTCATCACTGAACTGCCCAAACACCTTGTCCTGTTGCTCCCTGGCAATGGTCCAGAGCATCTCGGTCTCATCCACACCTTTGACCGAAAGCCGCACACGGCCCTCCTCATCAGCAATCAACCCCTTGCGCTTGAGGTTGGCAACCGCTTCCTCGATTTCCCGGGCCGGCATCGCCACTTCACGCTGCAGGTCGTTCAGGCCTAGCCCGGCATCGTTCTCCAGCACCATCAGCATCCGCGCTTCGCTGGTACGCAGGCCGGTGCTCAGTTGCCGTGGCTGATAGTCACTCTGGTAAGCCCGCAACGCCTGGGTCATCAGGTAGTACAGGTTGTGCTGCAGGCGGCCCTGGAAGTGGCTGCTCGGCGCCTGGCCCTCGGCACGCTGGGTCATGCGGGTATGGGGCAGCACCATCGAGTAGGCCCCCTGGTGGTACAGCAACGGTGAGCGGCCGAAGTCATCGAACGCCACCACCTTGCCGATCAGTATCCAGTGGTCACCACCGTCCAGTTGCTGAAACTTCTCACACTGAAAGCGCGCCGAGCAGTCGGCCAGCAGCGGTGCGCCGCCCGCCCCTTGCTCGCATTCGACACCGGCAAAACGGTCGTCCTTGGGCCGTGCGAAGTTGTTGGAAAGCTCGATCTGGTCCGCCGCCAGAATGTTCACGGCAAAGTGCGACGCTTGCTCGAACACCTCGTGGCTGGTGGAGCGTTTGTCGATGCTCCACAAGATCAACGCCGGCTCCAGCGATACCGAGTTGAAGCTGTTGGCGGTGACGCCGACCGTGCGCCCGCCGGGGGCTGCTGCGGTGACAACGGTCACGCCGGTGGCGAAGTTGCCCAGCGCGCGGCGGAAGGCACGGCTATCGAAGCCAGTGGCAGTTGCGGTTTCATTGGACATGCAAGACTCCCGGGCAGACCAAGAGCCTGCCCTGTTCGTTGTTGTATTTGTAAGGGGGATCGGCCAGCCGGCGGCTCAGACCATCGCCGGGTCAGGTTCCAGGCCCATCAGCTCGCGGCCGAGGATTTGCGCGCACACGTCGTAATCGGTGTAGGCATGGGCACCGGTCAGGTGCGCATCGCGGAACAGGCGCTGCATCTCGTTGCTTTCGAACCAGGCGCCGCCACCGGCCGCTTCCATCAGCCGGTCTACCGCCTGGATGCACATCTTCACGGCATAGCCCTGGTTGGTGCGCCAGAACGCCAGGGTGGCGCGGGTCGGGTATTGGTGGCGCTCGCTGTGTTCGGCGATCTCTTCCCAGCTTTTTTCCAGCAGGGCCCGTGCGGCGGCGACTTGATGCGTGGACTCGGCCAGGCGCATGAGTGCCGGCGTTGCCGCGCCCACCGCAGCACCGGTGTAGGCGCGCACGCGGTTGCGGGTTTTCTCGCGGAACACCGCCAGCATGCGCTCGGCGACACCAAGGCTGACGGTGGAGAAACCACTGGCAAAATAGGGGCGGTACGGGGCGAAGAAGATCTTGCTGTCCGGGTACAGGCCAAAGCCTGCCGACTTGCCCTCCATCATGTCCTTGGCCTTCTGGATGCGGTGCTCCGGCACGAAGGCGTCACGCACGATCAAGGTCTTGCTGCCGCTGCCACGCATGCCGACGGCATACCAGTCATCACGGATTTCATAATCGCTGCGCGGCAGAATGGCGAAGCAATAGTCCTGGGTGCCCTCTGCATTCTGCCGGCGGAACCCCATGATCGCCCACTCGGCATGGTCGCAACCGGAGCTCCAGCCCATTTCACCGCTGAAGGTCACGCCGCCTTCGACCTCTTCGGTACGGCCAAAGGGCGCAATGCTGCTGCTGGCCGTTGCATCCGGGTTGGCTTGCCACACCTCCTGCTGCAGCTTGGGCGAGAACATCGCCATCTGGTGGCTGTGGGTGCACAGCAGGCTCATGGCCCAGGCGGTGCTGGCGCAGGCGCCTGCCAGCGTGGCGATGCACTGGGCAAACTGCGGCAGCGAAATCTCCATGCCGCCGTAATGCTTTGGCAAGAAGGCGCGGTGCATGCCGATGCTTTTGAGCAGCGCGATATTCTCTGCCGGGACACTACGATCCTGCTCCGCGCGCACAGCATTGGCGGCAATCGTCGGCAAGATCGACGTGAGGTCTTCCAGCAGGGAGTTTGGCTTTTTCATGAACGGTCTCTTGTTATTGGATAGTCGACAGCGGCTGCGCCAAGCCCGTCGGTGCGGGCGTTTGGGTGCGAAGGAACAGCCGGGAAGTCTGCAATGACACGTTCAGTATGTGAGGTAAGGCCAAACCTCGGAATGCACGTTACGGCGGGAAAATTGTACTTTCCATGGCGCCATCAGCCGATGAAACAAGGCCGTTGGCGTATCACGGTCTGATCTTTTTCATCTCGTTGAGCAGTTGCATCAGTTGCTCGAGTTTTGCCTCGCCGAACTGGCTGAGGATCCTGTCGTAGTTGCGGGCCATTTCTTCGCTCATGGCCAGAAACGCCTGCTGCCCCTTGTCGGTCAGCGTGATGAACACCCGCCGCTGGTCTTCCGGCGACTTTCGCCGTGCAACCACCCCGTCGCGTTCGAGCCGCTTGAGCACGCCGCTCATGCTGGGCTTGAGGATGCAGGCAAGCTCGGCAAGCTGATGGCTTTCCAGCTCGCCTTGCTGGCGCAGAATGCGAATGACCCGCCATTGCTGTTCGGTGAGGTCATGGGCATTCAATGCCGGTCGAAAGAACGCCATCGTGGCTTCACGCGCCTGTAGCAGGGTCAGGGTCAAAGAGGGTCTTGGTGTGGTCATGCGTGCCCGAGCATCATGGAAAGTGGCGAGCAGGCCAGTATGCCATCGCAGGCTCATTAATACATTAACCAATCTGCCGATGACGGGGCCGTACGCCACGCTGGCAGGCTGGTTACACTCGGAGGGCAGGCAAGGACAAGACCCCCGGCGATAGCCAGGCGTTCAATGGCCGCATGTGCCAGTGCGCTTGCGAAACAGCCCTATCACAACTCCCATTCGGCAGGCTGCGTCATGATCACCCTCGAAAGCCCGACCTATTACGGCGCAACCAAAAAGTACAACTTGAACTACCCCACTTTGGAACATGACATCGAGGCGGATGTGGTGGTCATCGGTGGCGGGTTTTCCGGCATCAACACGGCGCTGGAACTGGCCGAAAAAGGTGTGACCAACATCGTCGTGCTCGAAGCCCGCTACTTGGGTTTCGGCGGCACCGGGCGCAACGGCGGGCAGATCATGGCGGGCATCGGCCATGACCTGGAGAAGATCAGAAGCAGTGTCGGCGACCAGGGCCTGCAGGAAATCTTCGCGCTCAGCGAACTGGGCGCCGGCATCATCAAGGCGCGCATCGCCCGCTACGCCATCGACGCCGACTTCTGCCATGGTTACGGCTACATGGGCTTCAATCGCCGCCAGGCGAACACCCTGCGCACGTGGGAAAAACAGTTCAAGGCCATCAATTCGCAAGACGAAATCCGCTACCTGGAAGGCTCGGACGTGCGCCAGATCATCGGCAGCGACGCCTACAGCAGTGCCCTGCTGCACATGGGCGGTGGCCACGTGCATTCGCTCAACCTGCTGCTTGGCGAGGCCCAGGCCCTGGTCGGCCACGGTGCGCGCATTTTCGAGCACAGCCCGGCGCTCGAAGTGACCTACGGCGAGCGTATCAAGGTGCGCACCGGCCGCGGCTCGGTACGTGCAAGCAAACTGCTGTGGGCGTGCGACAGTTTTCTCAACAAGCTGGAGCCGGAGCTGCACGCGCGCACCGTCAACACCTACGCCTTCCAGATGATGACCGAGCCGCTGCCGGATCAACTGATCGCGCGAATCAGCCCGATCCGTGGCGCCTACAGCGATATCCGCCCGGTGATCGACTACTACCGCGTCACCCGCGAGAACCGCCTGCTGTTCGGCGCCGCCACCTCCTGCATCGAACACATCCCGCTGGACCTCAAGGCGTGGAACCGCGCCCTGATGCTGAAGATTTTTCCGTACCTCAAGGACGTGCGCATCGACCTGGCCTGGGGCGGCCCGATGGCCACCAGCGCCAACCTGTTCCCCCAGATCGGTACGCTGAGCAATCGTCCCAACGCGTTCTATGTCCAGGGCTATTCGGGTTTCGGCGTCACCCCCAGCCACATTATTTGCAAACTCCTCGCCGAAGGCATGCACGAAGGGTCGGCACGCTATGAGCTGGTCAGCTCGGTCAAGCATGCGCGGATCTTCGGCAAGGACCATTTCCGCCCGCTACTGCTTACCGCCGGCAAAGCCGTGCACCAGCTTTCGGGCTATTTCAACGGCCGCCGCTGAACCTTTGCTTTCATTACTGAAGCACTGCCATGACCCTCACCGCCACTCGGCAAGGCGTACAACGGGCGGTGAGCTGAGGCCTACATGACCATGGCCTGTGCGCGGAAGTCCTTGGGCGATTGCTCGAACTGTTTCTTGAACGAGCGGCTGAAATGCGCCGAGTCGGTAAAGCCCCACTTGTAGGCGATCGAGGTAATCGACTCACGCTTGAAGAACGGGTTGGCCAAGTCGTCCGCGCTGCGCTTCAGGCGCGCTCGCTGGATGTAGCGGCAGACGCTGTCGCCCTCCTCCTCGAACAACCGGTACAGGTGGCGAACCGAAATATTCAGCCGACCCGCCAGGTTGGCCGGTGTCAGCCCCGGCTGCGACAGGGACTCATCAATCACCTGCTGCACGTAGCTGCGCAGGTTGCCACCACTGAGCGGCCCCAGGTTGCAAGCGCCGTCGCCATTACGCTCGAAGCCCGGCTCGAGCAGCGCAATGAATGCAGTCTGCAGCGCATCGCCTTGTGCACCATCGCCACTGACATGGTCGTCCTTGCACAGTTGGTCCATCAGCACATGCAGCATGCGCCCACAGGCATTGGTCGAGGAAATCTTGCCAAACATTGCCCCCGCGCCTTGCACATGCTTGCGCACCTGCTCGCGGGAAAGGGCCAGCGACACATGTTCGATCAGGCCGTTGGGGGTGATTTCGCAACGCCCGACCGAATCCATCAGCAACAATTCACCCGGCGCCAGGCTGACGCTCATGCCGCCTTGCGCCACCGTCGAATGCCCCATGCGCTGGCTGACCAGGAAGCAATGCTGGTCATCGTCCAGGGTCGGGTTTTCGCCCAGCCGGCGGATGTTGCCGGCGTTGGTGCGCAGGTTGGCCAGCGGCAGGCCCGCACGGGAAAACGTGGAGACTTCGCCGATGAACAAGGAATGGTTGGAGGCCAGCGCTGTCTCGAAACGGCCGCAGATCTGCTGCATGGCCGTGGTCCAGCTTTCCAGCCCCTGACGATTGGGTTGTTGAGTGTGCATGGATGCCCTCGACGCAGAATTTGTTGTTATGCGGCCATTGTTAACATGTTATCAATGGCCGCACAACTGTGATCTCTCGCCTGAAACAGGAGCAAGGCACGTGCCAGAAAAAGGTCAGAGGCGGGGTAGCGACTCCCCGAACAGGGCGAGGCAAGCCATCAGGTGCGTCCGCTGCGGCGGGCTGATCTGGATGTAGCGCCGGAACGCCGGCATGCGGTTGACCACTTCGCTGCCGCCCATGTGTTCCAGGGTCAGCCACCAGTGGCCATCGCGGCATTCCAGGGCCAGGCGCTTGAAATCCAGCGGCATGAGCTCGGCGGTCAGTTGCGCATTGCTCAGCAGCAGGTCACGTGCCTGGATGAAGCGCGCCTTGTCACCGCCGCGGTACACGCAGGCCAGGCCCGTACGGCGGATTGCACCAGTGTGACGCAATTCAAGCTTCACCTCGCCCCCTTGCAGGGCAGGCAGGCACAGCTGGAATTCGCAGGTCACCACGTGCATCAGCAAGTGCGCCTCGACGCACTCGCGCACCTCGGCACGCCAGCCTTGGGCGGGGTTGTCGAGCACCGCGCGGGCGGGTTCCAGCAGGTGCATCTGTACCTGCCCCAGGTTACGCGACAGCAGCCCCAGCGTAGCCCCTGGCCGGTAGCCGGCTGGGGCACGCGGCGCCAGCAGGCGCTCACGCAAATGTCTGATCATGCTGCATGTGCTCCACTGCATGGCCCGGCTCTGCCGCGAATTCTTGTGCCAGTACATCCTCGACCCGCGCCGGCTTGAACGGGTTGACCTTCTGTACGCACAGCGTCCAGAACAGCGCATAGGTCGCGGTGCCGGCCAGCATGATGGCGAACGGCACGTAGATATCGGCCGGGTTCATGCCCGGTGGGGTGATGAACGCCATGCCGATGACGATGCCGCTGCTGGAGAGGATCTGCGGCAGCGGGAACAACGGCGAGCGGTAGGCACGTGGCAGGTCCGGACGACGGATGCGCAGGATCACCACCGACAACGTCACCAGCAGGTAAGCGGTGCTCCAGGCACACACCGCCGCCAGTACCAGGTGCAGGATGTTGTCCGGGTTGCCCCCCAGGTACCAGGCGTGCAGGCACGGGATCAAGGCAACCACCAGAATGCACAGCAAAGGCGTCTTGAAGCGCGGATGCAGGTAGCTGAAAGCCTTGGGCAGTGCACCATCCACCGCCATGCCGTAGAGGATGCGCGGCACCCCGGCCATCAAGGTGTTGATGGTGGCAGCGCCGGCAAACAGAAAGCCGATACCCAGCCACACCGGGCCGATATCGCCCATCACCTGCTCGGCGAAACGCGGGATGGCCATAGGCGTGTCGAGCAGGTGCACACCGCTGACGGCATCGAGCACGACGTTTTCAACCTGGCGCTTCATCGCCGCGCCGTAGATGAACATGCAGCTGGCCACGCCAAACAAACCCAACGCCATGGCCCGCGGCAACACCCAGGCCGAACGGCGCAGCTCCGGCGCCAGCGGGGTGACGAACTCACACCCGACGAACATGAACATGGCCATACCGATCAGCGAGAGGATGGTCATCAGGTCGGTGCCGACCAGCGAAGCGCCGAACGGCCCTTCCAGCTCAACCGCCGGCGCAGCGATCAAGCCGAGCACGCCAAACACCATCAGCGTGGTCCACATGCCGAAGGTCAGGATCACCTCGGCGCGGCTGAAGGCACTGACGCCAAAAGCATTGAGCACCGCGAACGCCAACACGAAGAACACGCCGAGCAGCCACGAGCCCCCTGCGGACTCCGCCAGGGTATTGAGGTGCTCGAAGTTCACCAGGGCCATGACGCCAGACAGAATGGTCTCGGCGGTACCGGCGAACACGTGCACGATCAGGTAGGCCGACAAGGTGCCGGTGATGGCGAAGAACCGGCCCATGCCGCAGTTGATGTAGTCGTACACCGACCCTGTAGTCGGCAGTATCGCCGCCGCCTCGGCGAAGGTGGTCGACTGCGCCAGCATCATCAATGCCGCGATGACCATGGCCATGGCGAAGGCACCGCCGCCAATGCCAAAGCCCATGGTCGCGGTAAGGATCACCGGGCTGGCCATGATCAGCCCGACGGTGCTGGCCAGCGCAGTGGGGAACCCGACAGTGCCCCGGTTGAGATGCTCGGTGAGCTTATTGTTGAGTGACATCGTTATGCCCCGGCTTGTTTTTGTGGCGTTGAACGCGGCAAGCGAACCTGCACGCACGGCTGTTGTTTACCTCCCTGCGCCCCCACTGTGCGCCGCAGCTGGCAGGGCGTCTTGCCCATGGCTGCCGTCGCCCTTGTTGCTGCCTGCCAATGCCATCACGCCTGGCAGGCAGCGTCATGCCGGCGTCAGGGAGATGCAAGATCAACACCGTGCCCGCTCACTATGCTCGACGCTTTGGCGGCCTGCCGGGCCGCGTCTCTGCCTCAGGAGCCTGCATGAGCGACATTACCCTTCTTCCCGCGGTCACCGCATTCATGGCCCGACAACATGGCGTGTTCATTCACGGCCAACACCTGGCGAGCCAATCGTCTGCGACCCTTGCGGTGGTCAACCCGGCCGATGGCGAAACCATCGCCCGCATCGCCGACGCCAACCAGGCCGATGTGGAGCATGCCGTGAGCTCGGCCCGCCAGGGCTTCACCACGTGGTCGCGCACCAGCCCCGCCGCCCGCGCCGCCGTGCTGTTCAAACTGGCCGACCTGCTGGAAGCCAACCGCGAAGAACTGGCCCAGCTCGAAACCTTGCAGTCGGGCAAGCTGATCGGTATCGCGCGCGCTTTCGAAGTCGAGCAGGCCGCGCACTTCTTGCGCTATTACGCAGGCTGGGCCACCAAGATCACCGGCCAGACCATCACCCCGTCCCTGCCCTCGTTCGCCGGTGAGCGCTACAGTGCATTCACCCTGCGCGAACCGATCGGCGTGGTCGTGGGCATCGTGCCGTGGAACTTCGCCACCATGATCGCCATCTGGAAACTGGCCTCGGCCCTGACCACCGGCTGCAGTATCGTCCTCAAGCCCAGCGAGTTCACGCCCCTGACGCTGCTGCGCATCGCCGAGCTGGCCAGCCAGGCCGGCCTGCCGCCGGGCGCGCTCAACGTGCTGACCGGTGGCGGCCTGGTGGGCAAGGCATTGATCGAGCACCCCGGCACCGACAAGGTCTCGTTCACAGGCTCGGTGCCTACCGGCATCGCCGTCGGCCAGGCCGCCATGGGCGCCAAGCTGACCCGGGCGACTCTGGAGCTGGGTGGCAAGAACTCAGTGGCATTCCTGCCTGACGTGGCGCTCGACAAGGCCGTCGATGGCGTCATCGAGGCCGGCTTCCTGCACTCAGGGCAAATCTGCGCAGCGGGTGAGCGCTTCTTCGTCCACCGCTCGCGCATCGACCCGCTGCTCGATGCGCTGTCCCAGCGCCTGAGCCAGCTGAAGGTCGGCTCCCCCCTGGATGAGGCCACCCAGTTCGGCCCAGTGGCCAACAAGCCGCACCAGCAAAAATTGGCCGAGCTGTTCGCCACCGCGCGCGCCGAGGGCAGCCAGATCATCCATGGCGGGCAGATTGGCGAGGGCCCGGGCTGCTTCGTCGAACCGACGGTGATCCTCGCCAAGGCCGCCAGCGACACCTTGCTGAACCAGGAAACCTTCGGCCCGGTGGCGACCTTCCTGCCTTACGACGACGAAGACGAACTGCTGCACCTGATGAACGCGACGCCTTATGGCCTGAGCGCCAGCCTATGGACCAACGACCTGGGCAAGGCCATGCGCCTGGTGCCGGAAATCCAGGCCGGCACCTTGTGGGTCAACATGCACACCCTGCTCGACCCGGCCGTGCCGTTTGGCGGTATCAAGGCGTCCGGCATCGGCCGCGAGTTCGGCTCGGCGTTCATCGATGACTTCACCGAGCTCAAGTCGGTGATGATCCGTTACTGAACCGGCCAATCGAACAGGCCTGGCCAAGGCGTGCAAACGCCTTGGCAGCCACGAACAAGACCCCACCCTGCCATCCACGCGCTAATAGGCCGTCGCAGCCAACCGCGACGGCGCCTCGTGCCCACACGGGTGCCCCCGAAAAACAAAGGCCGCCTTGCAAGGTGCCGAGAACAATCGAGGGAAGTGCAATGTTCAAACCGCAAAGGCTGTCCGCCCTGGCCCTGGCCACCTTACTGGCCAGCCAGGCCGCGCCCGCCTACGAGCTTTACGCCGACGACGACAGCCATTTGAATGCCGACATGCTCGCGGTGTGGGGCATGTTCAACAGCCGCAAGAACTATGACGGCACCCCCGGTGGCTCGACCTGGCGCGAGGGCTTCATCAAGTATGGCGTTAGCGGCGATCAGGGCCTGGCCGGCAACGGCAGCCTTTATGGCGCCTTGAACTGGGTCAGTTCCGCCACTTGGGGCGATGGCGATGCCGCAGGCAATACCGATGGCTCCGAACGCACCACCAAGATCGAAGACGCGTACCTCGGTTGGCGTTCGGGCGATCTGCTGCCCTGGCTGGGCAAGGATGGCGTGGATATCTCCGGAGGGCGCCAGGTGGTCCGCCTGGGCAGCGGCTTCTTGATCAACGACGACGGGCCCAACCTGGGCAACGGTGTGGCGGATGGCACCCTGGACCGCGGCGGTGCCTACTACCTGGCGGCGCGCCATGCCTTCGACCGCACCGCCGTGCTGCGCCTGGGCGGGCAGGATGGCCTGCATGGCAGCCTGCTGTGGCTCAAGTCCGACAACCGCGCGCAGGCCGAGACCGAACTGGCCGCAGGCACACTGGACTACACCCATGCCCTGGGCACCTTGGGGCTGACCTGGGTGCACGGCATCGACGTGACCGACCAATGGGCCAGCGCCTTCCAGAAGGCGCGTGAGGGCATGGATGTCTACAGCCTGCGTGGCGAAGGCAGCGCCGGCATCGACAACGCCAGCTTCGCCTTCGAATACGCGTGGCAAGACAAGCAAGGCGGCGCGGAAAAAGCCTGGTACCTGCAGGCCGGCTACACCTTCGCCGACCTGCCCTGGGCACCCCAGGTGACCTACCGTTACACGCGCTATTCGGCAGGCTGGGATTCGCTGTTCAGTGGCCTGTCCAGTGGCTATGGCACCTGGTTCCAAGGTGAGGTCGCCGCCAACTACGCCGGCCCGTTCAACAGCAACACCGGCATTCACCATGTTGGCGTAAAGGCTACGCCGCTGGAAAACCTCACGGTCGGTGCGCTGTATTTCGACTTCGATACCGTGCGCACCCGCGACAGCCTCAACCTCGATGCCAGGGAGCTCGACCTGTACCTGGAATGGGCGGTCAACGAGCACCTGGTCATCAGCCCGCTGGTCGGCCTGTATCAGCCACGCAAGGGCGAAAGCAACGGCGGCAACCAGGTGGGTGGCAACGGCACCAACGTTTACAGCCAGCTGACCATCGCGGTGCCCTTCTAGGCCCTGATGGCAGTCACCGTCTTGCCAATACGCCGATGGCACGGCAGGTCAAAACGGCTGGCACGCAGGCACAAGACGCCCTGCCAGCCGTTAGCGAAACTGGCCGCACGTGTTAGCGCCAGCCCACAACAACAAAACCCGATGACGCCGTCGTCCCTGATAACGGCCGCCCTGCGAGACCCGCCATGACCCTCGATACCCGAATTGACTTCATCTACTTGTCCGAGCAGGACATGATCCGCGCCGGCGTGACCGACATGCCCGCTTGTGTCGACACCATGGAGGCGATGTTCAACCTGCTCTACCAGGGCGACTACCGCATGGCCGGCCCGAACAACGATTCCCACGGCGCGATGATCACGTTCCCCGAACAGTCGCCCTTCCCGCACATGCCCAAGCCCACCGCAGACCGTCGCATGATGGCCATGCCCGCCTACCTGGGCGGCAGCTTCCGCACCGCAGGCGCCAAATGGTATGGCTCGAACATCGCCAACCGGGAAAAGGGCCTGCCGCGCTCCATCCTGATGTTCACCCTCAACGACGCCGACACCGGCGCGCCCCTGGCGCACATGTCGGCCAACCTGCTGTCGGCGTACCGCACCGGCGCCATCCCCGGTGTTGGCGCGCGCCACTTGGCCCGCAAGGACGCCAAGGTCATCGGCCTGGCCGGGCCAGGTGTGATGGGCAAGACCACGGTCGCCGCGTTCATGGCCGTGTGCCCGCTGATCGACACGATCAAGATCAAAGGCCGTGGCCAGAAGAACCTCGATGAGTTCGTGGCCTGGGTCAAGGCCACCTTCCCGCAGATCACGCGGATCCAGGTCGTGCAAACCCTGGAAGAGGTGGTGCGTGATGCCGACCTGGTCAGCTATTGCAGCTCGGGCGAAGTCGGCGACCCCAGCACCTACCCGCTGGTACGCCGCGAATGGGTCAAGCCCGGCGCGTTTCTGGCGATGCCCGCCCCCTGCAGCATCGATGCAGGCATGGAGCGTTCGGACGTGCGCAAGGTGGTGGACAACACCGGGCTGTACGAAGCGTGGTTCGACGAACTGCCCAAGCCTGCGCACAACCATGTGCCGCTGGTAGGCGTGCGCTTCATGGACATGATCGCCGAAGGCACGCTCGACGCCGCGCAGGTCGAAGACATCGGCAAGATCATCAGCGGTGACGCGCCAGGACGTCTGAACGACGATGAAATCATCATCATGTCGGTGGGCGGCATGCCCGTGGAAGACGTCGCCTGGGGCACCGTGGTGTACCGCAACGCTGTCGAGAAAGGCATCGGCGTAAAGCTCAACCTCTGGGAAAAACCTGTCCTCAGCTGACCCTCCTCACCTCAAAAGGCTCCCCCATGACGCAAATCACCAAACTGAAAACCGGCTCCAAATTCGAAGACATGGCCAGCTACTCCCGCCTGGTGGCGGTAGACAACTGGATCTACGTGTCCAACACTGCCGGCCGCAACCCGCAGACCCAGATCATCCCCGAAGACGTGATCGAACAGACTCACCAGGTATTCGCCAACATCGAAGCCGCGCTGGCGGCCGTCGACGCTGGGCTGGGCGATGTGATCAGCTCGCGCGTGTTCATCCAGGACCCGAACGATGTTCCCAAGGTCATGGACGTGATCGGCGAGAAATTCAGGGGCGTCGACCCGGCCACCACCGTCACCTGCCCGCCGCTGGGGTCGACCGTGTACAAGGTCGAGCTGGAAGTGACGGCGTACCGGGGTGCCTCCCGCGCGCAGGTCTCGTTGATCCGGCTGGGCCAGTGACCTGCCCGCCTTGAACCCGCCACGTTCTGTTCACACTGCCGCCGAGTGAAGCCATGTCCCCCGTCATCGATCCTGTGCACACCAGTACCACCCACCCTCAGGCCACCAGCGTGGTGATCATCGGCGCAGGCATCATCGGCCTGACCGCAGCCCTGACCCTGGCCGAGCGCAACATCCCGGTGGTGGTGCTGGAGAAGGGCCGCCTGGCGGGCGAGCAGTCGTCGCGCAACCTTGGCTGGGTGCGCAAGACCAACCGCCATGCGCACGACATTCCGCTGGCCCTGGCCGCCGACCGGCTGTGGGCGAAGATGGCCGAGCGGGTTGGCTGCGATGTCGGCTACCGGCAAGCCGGCATCATGTTCATTGGCCGTAACGACACGCAGATGGGCATGCACGAGAGCTGGCTGAAGAGCATCGAGCACCTTGGCCTGGACTCTCGCCTGCTCAGCAGCAAAGAGATTGCCAACCGGGTGCCCGGTGGCCGTGCCGAATGGGCCGGGGGCATCTACACCGCCTCCGACGCCCGCGCGGAGCCAACCCTGGCAGCCAGCGCCATTGCCCGGGCGGCGATCGCCAAAGGCGCAGTGATCGTGGAAAACTGCGCCGTGCGCACATTGGTCACCGCCGCCGGCAGGGTCAGCGGCGTGGTCACCGAACAAGGCGAGATCCGCTGCGAGCAGGTGCTGCTGGCCGGGGGCATGTGGTCACGCAAGTTTCTCGGCAACCTCGATATCGACCTGCCCACCTTGCCGCTGACCTGTTCCGTGCTGCGTACCCACCCGCTGCAAGGCCCAACCGACATCGCCGTGGGCGCACCGGATTTTTCGTTTCGCAAACACAAGGATGGCGGCTACATCATCACCCAACGCGGCGCGCTCGATGCGTTCCTGACCTGGGACCATGTGCTGCTGGGCAGGCGCTACCTGCCGCAATTGCGGGCGCAACGTGATTTTTTGCGCATCAGTTTCGGCAAGTATTTCTTCAAGGATCTGGCCCTGGCCCGGCACTGGAAGGCCTCGCAAGTCACGCCCTTCGAACGCGTCAGGGTTCAGGACCCGCAGGCCAACACCGCACTCAATGACGAAGCCCTGCGGAACCTCAAGGCGGCCTGGCCGGTCTTCGAGCAAGCACAGATCGCCGCAGCCTGGGCCGGCACCATCGACGTCACCCCCGACTCCAACCCGGTCATCGGGCCGGTGCCGGCCCTGCCCGGCCTGACCCTGGCCACCGGCTTTTCCGGCCATGGCTTCGGCACCTCGCCGGCTGCCGGCCAACTGGCGGCAGACCTGGTGTCGCAAGCGCCACCGCTGATCGATCCAAGCCCTTATCGGTTCGAACGCTTCGCCTGAACCCTCAGCGGATATAGCACCGCATCACATCAGCGGAACTGATACTCCAACCCTGCCCCGGCATACCACGAGCGCCCAGGCGCAGCTTCGTAGTAACGCGAGTTGCTGTCGCCCACGATCACCGACCCCACGTACTGCCGGTCAAGCAGGTTATCCAAGCGGATCAGCTGATGAAACGTCCAAGGCCCGACGTGCTGCTCAAAGCGTGTTCGCCAGTTGAACACGGCATAGGCAGGCGCCGGCTTGGCGTTGTTGCTGTCCTCCACATACACCTTGCTGCGGTATTGCCCTTCCACCCCCATGCTGACGAACGTCGCAGGCTTCCACACCAGCTCGCCATACAGGTTGTTCAGCGGTACCCCAGGCAGCCGGTTACCGCTGTCGATGGTCTGCATGCCTTGGGCAAAATCTTCGGCATAGCGGGCATCGGTGCGGGTGTACACCACGGTGGTTTGCCACTGATCGCTCAGGTCACTGTGCAGGCTCGCCTCGAAACCGCGGCGCAAGGTTCGCCCAGCGTTTCGATAGCTGGTGCGGCCTTCGGTGGAGCGGTCCACGACGATTTCATCATCGGTGTGGATTTCGTAGACCGCTGCGTTGATCCGGGTGCGCTCACCGAGCCGGTATTTAACGCCCAGTTCATACTGGGTACTGGTGGCAGGCTTGAGCCCGAAATTGAAGCTTTCGACCAGGCCGGGCGCGTAAGCCATCTCGGCCTGGGTCGGGGTCTCGAAACCCTTGCCGACACTCACGTAACCACGCAAGTCGGCAGTGAATGCGTACATCACCGACAGCGATGGCGTGTTCTGCTGATATTTCTTCTTGCCACTGGCGTCGCCATTGGCCAGGTAGTGGTCATCGACGCGCATTTGCATGGTGCTGTGGCGCACGCCGAGCTGGGTGGTCCAGTCGCCGATTTCCCAATGCGCCTGGATGTATGGGTCCAGGCTGGTGGCGGTGTCTTGCTCGTCACGGCGTAACTCGCCTTTGACGCCTAGCGTGTCGCCGCTGAAATTCTGGTAGCCGCGGCGGTCATCCTTGCTCTGGTCGTAGTCCGCGCCCACCGTGACGGTCAGGTTGCCGGGTGCGGCGGTAACCGGCTGTATCCAGCGCAAGGTGCCACCGTGGAACTCACGGTCGAAGTCGACGACCCCACCGCCACGCTGGCTGTTGGAGGCCACCGTCTTGGGGATGGACAGGTACTGAATGACGCTGCGCTGCCCCGCATAGAGATTGAACTGCAACGTGGCATCGCCAAAATAGCGCTCGTAGTTCATGCCCAACTGCTGGTGGTCGATGCTTTTGCGGGTGTTGTAGGTTTCAGCCACTGTCGCGGTGGAGCGCGGGTCGTGCTGGTAAGCGCTCCAGGTCTGCCCCAACGGGTCTTGCGTGTTGTTTTGCTCAAGGCTGCTGTAGATCAGTGCCAGGCGTGAATCGGCGTCTGGCCTGACGTGCACCTTGGCGAAGGTCTGGTCGCGGCGGGCAGCGCTGTGGTCACGGTAACCGTCGGTGTCCATGCGCGAGGCATCGAGCACAAAGCCGGCCGTCTCGTTACCGCCCTCGGCCGACAGGTGATTCTTGTTGAAACCGTCGCTGCCGAAGGTGGTTTCGGCCCCGAGCCTGGCAGGCCCCTGCCCGTCCCGGCTGAACATCTGGATGACGCCGCCGGCGTTGCTCCCGTAAAGGGTCGCGGCCGGGCCACGCAGTACTTCGATACGGTCGGCCACATCCAGGTTCAGCGAGGCCGCCTGCCCCTGCCCGTCCGGGGTACTGGCCGGAATGCCGTCGCTGAGCAGCTTCAGGCCACGAATGCCGAAGGCCGAGCGTGCGCCGTAACCCCGCGAAGACACCTGCAGGTCTTGCGCGTAGTTCTGCCGGTTCTGCACCACCAGGCCAGGCACCTTGGTCAGCACTTCCGACAGGTTGACGCCCAACTGGCCGTCGTTGCCCTGTGAAAGGTCGACGGTATCGATCGAAAAAGGCAAGTCGAAACTACCGGTTGGCGCATAGGCGCCGGTGACCACCACAGGGTCGGTGATCAGCACATCGGTTACCTCGCTGCCGGCATGGCTCAAGGGGCTCATGCTACCGGTCAGCAACAGGGCCAGGCCTGTGCGCAAGTGGGCAGGTCGATGCAAAGGGAGTGGGTACATGTGAAGCTTCCTGAAACTTGCGCCTGACCCGTTGCGGGCCACGCCCAAGGCGTCGCTGCTGTGGCCATGCACAGCGCGCGCGAATGATGGCGGAGGGGTGATGGGCTGAATGGTATCAATCCTTCACCTCAGTCACACACTCTTTCGCCTCACAGGCAGTTGCGAATTTACTTACAGTGAAATACTGTATGCACATACAGCAAAAACAAGGAAATGCCTGTGGCCAGCACCTCCTCAGCAACGCCGAGCAGCTATGAACAACTGGGTGTCCGTATCCAGAAGATCATCAACAGCCAATCCGCCCAGCGCAACCGCGCCGCGCTGATCTTCCGCCTGGAGCAGGAATCCCCGGACGACTGGGAAACCCTGCTTGAGGAAATCGCCGAAAACGACAACGTCACCCTCGCCCATCGCGACGACGGTGGCGTGCAGATTTTCTGGACCGTGCCCAAGGAAGACTGACCGCGCATGAGAGTTACGCTTTTCGCTGCAACCTGCCTGCTGTTGGCCACCCCGCTTGCCCAAGCCGATGCCCCGCGCACCTTCCAGGAGGCCAAGAAAGTCGCCTGGAAGCTGTACGCGCCCCAGTCGACGGAGTTTTATTGCGGCTGCAAATATAAAGGCAACAAGGTCGACCTGGCCTCTTGCGGTTATGCCCCGCGCAAGAATGCGCAACGGGCTTCGCGCATCGAATGGGAGCACATCGTGCCGGCTTGGCACATTGGCCACCAGCGCCAGTGCTGGCAGGCCGGAGGGCGCAAACAATGCTCGCAACAGGATGAGGTGTACAAACGCGCCGAGGCCGACCTGCACAACCTGGTGCCCAGCATTGGCGAAGTCAACGGCGACCGCAGCAACTTCAGTTTCGGTTGGCTGCCCGAACAGCGGGGTCAGTACGGCAGTTGCCTGACCCAGGTCGATTTCAAGGCCAAGAAGGTCATGCCGCGCCCCTCGATCCGCGGCATGATCGCGCGCACCTACTTCTACATGAGCAAGCAGTACAACCTGCGCCTGTCGAAGCAGGACCGCCAGTTGTTCGAAGCCTGGAACAAGACCTACCCACCGCAGGCCTGGGAGCTGCAACGCAACCAGCAGGTGGCCTGCGTGATGGGGCGTGGTAACGCATTCGTCGGGCCGGTGAACCTCAAGGCCTGCGGCTGAGGGTCAGGCCAGTGTCTGCAGGTAGGCGCTGGCCTCCCGGTAACGGGCCAGCCGCGCCAGGTCGGCAGGGCCTGGGCAGGCGATGCGCGAGAGGTCGCTGTTGTCGGCCAGGTCGGCCAATTTGACGGTACGCGCCAGTGGGTCGACGCCCAGCCGTACCACGAAGTCCTGATAGGCCTCGCCGTCACGTCGGCTCAGCGCCAGCAAGGCGGCGAGAATTTTCAGTGCAAAACCTTCACGCGCCAGGTCGGACAGGGTCAGCGGGGTATCTTCGATCACATCATGAAGCACCGCGACGATCCGCTGCTCGGGCGTGGATACCCGCATCATCACGCGCAACGGGTGGAGGATGTACGCCGCCCCACCCTTATCGTATTGCCCTTCATGTGCCTTGGCTGCCACGACAATGGCCCGCTCCAGTGTAGACATGAGGCCCCTCCCCGTTCAGCTCTCCCAGTGCAAAGCATAGCCCGCACTGGGCGCAGATGACAGGTCGGCTGCTGGCGATAGAGCCCTTGCGGCCTGCCTTGCAGCCTGGATAACCCTCAGCGCTGGGCGCCGTGCTGGATCACCACCGAATCGGTCCCCAGCTTGGCCATCACCTCGGCCTTGCGCGCCTCGGCTTCTTCCTTGGTGGGGAACGGCCCCATCAGCACGACAGGCTTGCCGTTGCGGTATTCGACAGAAGACGGGATGCCCTTCTCGATCAGGCGCGCTGTCATGTCGCTCAATGCGCCCATGTTCGCCCCCTGCACCACTTCGACATCCCAGCCTTCAGGGGCCGGCTCTCCGGCCAGCGCCTCGGCGCGGCGCTGCAGGTCGGCACCGCCACACAGTTCGCGGATGCGCAGGTTGTTGCCGCTGTCGTCAACGATGATCTCATACTGGCCATCACGCTTGATCGCCACATAGCTGCGGTAGGCTTCGTACTGCCCGGCATCGTCCTTGCCGCGGACCTGGCCGCAGAGGGTGCCATTCGTGTCGATCCGCACGTTGCCGAACTTGGCCGTCTTGGGGTTGTGCAGGTGCTCGGCCACCTGCTTGTGCACGCCTTCGACCTCGTTCTCACAGCCCGCCAGGGCGAGCACTGCCATTACCACAGCCAGTTTGCGCACGCGTGTACCTCCAGATTCGAAGGGGCGGAGTCTAGCATGCCGACCCAGGGCAAGGACCGCGACCATACGTTACACCCTGCTACCGCGACGCTGCGACGGCAGTCCATTCCACCGGCAACGCCAGCCCACTGATCGCTATTTCTTATCCCCCTGATAAAAAACTTGAGGCAGCAGACACCGGGCGTTTCGTTGAACAATCCACACAGTCGTACGACGACGTATGTCCAATAATAAAAAGGTGACTCCATGCCCCGCTCACACCTACAGGTGGATGTTCCTGTCCGCGTTCTCGCACCAAGCGCTTTCGGCGCTCCCTGGGCAGTGATGCTCCAGGAGGCGCCATGAAAACACTGATCGATGGTTACTTCCTGGTTCTGAAGACGTTGGTGATCGGGTGCCTTGTCATCATCACCTGCCTGATTTTCACCAATGTCGTGCTGCGCTACGGCTTCAACTCGGGCCTGTTCTTCAGCGAGGAGATTTCCCGCCTGGCCTTCGTCTGGCTGGTGTTCGCCGGCGCCCAACTGATGCTTCACGAACATGGCCACATCGGCGTCGACATCGTTACCCGACGGGTCTCCCCCGGCGTGGCCAGGTGCCTGCTGGCGCTCACTCAAGTGCTGATGCTCTACGTGACCTGGCTGTTCCTTGACGGCAGTTGGAAACAGACCGTGATCAACCTGCATGTAGGCGCCCCCTCCACAGGCATTTCCATGGCCTTGTTCCATGGTGCAGGCCTGGTCTTTTGCATACTCAGCGGGCTGCTGATCTTTACCCAGCTGGTCAGAAACCTCACGGGCACCCTGCCCGCCCACACCCCGGCCGAACCCTCGGCAGCCGAACACGGAGCAGTTGAATAATGGCCCTGTCTGTCTTCGTCGGCGTACTGATGGCCGCCATCCTGATCGGCGCCCCCATCGCCTACGCTCTGATCCTCTGCGGCGTTGCCTTGATGTGGCTGTTGGGCCTGTTCGATGGCCAGATCATCGCGCAGAACATTATCAACTCTGCAGGCAGCTTCCCCCTGCTGGCCATTCCGCTGTTCATCATCGCTGGCGAGGTCATGAACAGCGGTGGCTTGTCCAAGCGCATCATCAACCTGGCCATCACCTTGGTCGGCCACCTGCGCGGCGGGCTCGGCTACGTCACCATCATCGCCGGCGTGCTGCTGTCCAGCCTGTCCGGTTCGGCACTGGCGGACGCGGCCTCGCTGACCGCGCTGCTGCTGCCGATGATGGTCATCGCCGGCTACAACCGCGACCGCTCCGGCGGCTTGATCGCCTCGGTCTCGGTGCTCGGTTCGATCATCCCGCCCAGTATCGGCTTCGTCGTGCTGGGGGTGGCTTCCGGCCTGTCGATCACCAAGCTGTTCCTTGCCGGCATCGCCCCGGGGCTGATGATCGCCACCGCCCTGATCGTGGCCTGGTGGCTGATGTCGCGGCGCAATACCGAGGTCGAGCTGAGCCCAAAGGCCAGTGCCAAGGAGCGCCTCAAGGCCTTGGTCGACAGCTTCTGGGCATTGATGCTGCCGGTCATCATCGTGGTAGGCCTGCGCTTTGGCGTGGTCACCCCCACCGAGGCCGGTGCGGTTGCCAGCGTCTATGCCCTGCTGGTGTCGTCGTTGATCTACCGCGAACTCAGCCTCAAGTCGCTCAATGACCTGCTGCTGCGCGCCGGCAAGACCACCGCCGCCGTGATGTTCCTGGTCGCCGCTGCCTCGATACCCGCCTGGATGATCACCATTGCCGACATCCCGGGGCAGATCATCGACCTGATCCAGCCAGTGATGGACAACCCACGCCTGCTGATCGTGGTGCTGATGCTGTTGATCCTGGTGATCTCCATGGTCATGGACTTGACGCCGACGATACTGCTGCTTGCGCCCATCCTGGTGCCGGTAGTGACCGCCGCCAACATCGACCCGATCTATTTCGGCGTGCTGTTCATGATCAATTGCTCGATCGGCCTGATCACCCCACCCGTGGGCACGGTGCTGAACGTCGTGTGCGGCATCGGCAGGATGCGCTACGAGGCGCTGCTCAAGGGCACGTTCCCGTTCCTGATCGCCGAAATCATCGTGCTGTTCCTGCTGGTCATCTTCCCCGAACTGGTCACCGTCCCCGCTCAGTGGTTCGGCCACTGATCCCCCTACAACAATAAAAGGCACACACCATGAAGAAGCTCGCCGTCATCGCCGCCCTGTTGCTCTCCAGCAGCCTGAGCATGGCCGCCGATTACAATCCGCGCGTGATCAAGTTCGCCGCCACCAGCCCCAAGGGCACACCACCGGCCATCGGCATGGAGCTGTTCGCCAAGAAAGTGCAAGAGCGCAGCGATGGCAAGATCAAGGTACGCACCTTCCCCAATGGCGTCCTGGGTGGCGACGTGCAAGTGCTGTCGTCGCTGCAAGGCGGCGTGGTTGAAATGATGACCTGGAACGCCGGGCTGATGATCAACCACGTCACCGACTTCGGCATCCTCGACTTCCCGTTCCTGTACACCGACACCGCCAAGGTCGATGCCATGCTCGATGGCGAAGTGGGCAAGATGCTCACCGACCAGTTGCCCGAAAAAAACCTGGTCGGCCTGGCGTTCTGGGAGCTGGGCGTACGCAACCTGACCAACAATGCGCGCCCGGTGCAAAGCCTTGAAGACATTGCCGGCCTGAAGATCCGCGCGCAGCAATCGCCGCTGTTCCTCGACGTGTGGGCTGCGCTGGGTGCCAACCCCACCCCTCTGCCTTTCACCGAGGTGCACACGGCACTGGAGACCGGCACCGTGGATGGCCAGGAAAACCCGGCGGCGCTGATCCTGGCCTCGCGCTTCAACGAGGTCCAGAAGTACCTGAGCCTGACCCGGCATAACTACAACCCGCAGATTGTGCTGATCAGCAAGACCTTCTGGGACACCCTCAACCGCGATGAGCAGCAACTGCTGACCGAGGTGGCCCAGGAAGTGCGCTTGGAGCAGCGCAGGATCTCCCGCGAGGCCGACAGCAAGGCCATCGCCGAACTGCGCAGCGACGGCATGCAGGTCAACGACATGCCGGCCGAAGAGGTCGCGCGGATCCAGGCCAGGATCCGCCCCGTGGTCGACAAGTACGCCGCCCAGATCAACCCCGAACTGGTCAGCAAGGTCTACCAGGCCATGGGCTACCAGGCGCAGTGACATTACCCGCGCCGCCCGTGGCGGCGCCCTTCAATTGCCACAAGGACCCGCATGAAAATCTCCGTCGCCCAGATTCATCCCGTGGCCGGCAACCCGGCCCTCACCCTGGAAAAGGTTGCCGAACTGGCACGTCAAACTGCGGCTGAAGGCTCGCGCCTGATCGCCTTTGCCGAATGCCTGATTACCGGTGGCGCTTTCGACAGCCGCGAAGACCTCGAACGCGGCGCCATTACCCTCGATGCCTTGGCACCGCTGCTGCAGGTATCGGCGCAGAGCGGCATCCTGATCGTGGTCGGTTTCTACGAACGGCATGAAGCCTCGGTGTACAACACCGCCGCGCTGATCGGCGCACAGGGCATCATCGGCCTGCACCGCAAACGCCATCTGCCGTTCATGATCGGCGACCGTTTCACCGACCGCCCGAGCGAGTGGGCGCCGCCGGTGTTCGACACCGAGATCGGCCGTATCGGCCTGGCCATCTGCTATGAAATCCGTTTCCCCGAGGTGGTCCGCACGCTGGCGCTCGAAGGCGCCGATATTGTCGTGCTGCCTGCCGCCTGGCCTGAGCAGGCGCGCATGCTGCCGGATATTTTCAGCACCGTGCGCGCGGCCGAGAACATGGTCTATTTCGTCGCGCCCAACCGCAACGACATGGATGAAGGCATGCAGTTCATCGGCACCAGCCACATCATCGAACCCTCCGGCAAGACCTTGGTACGCGCAGGGCTGGAAGACGGTGTGTACAGCGTCGAAATCGACCTGGCCAAGGCCCGCAACAAATCGCTGATACGTGACCCTGGCGTGTTCGAGGTGCACCCGTTCCGCGACCGCCTGCCCGAAACCTATCGCCTCTGATATCAGCCCAAGGCAGACCTTGACCATGAACCCAAACATCACACACACAACGCTGAAGGCGCGCATGGCACGCGGTGCTACCTTCGGCATGAACATTTACAGTACGGCCTGCATGCCCATCGAGGTGGCCGGCAACTGGGGCCTGGACTTCGTCTTCATCGATGCCGAGCACACTGCGCTGGGTGTCGACAGCCACATGGAGAAGCTCTTGCTGGCCGCCAACAGCACGGCCATCCCCTGCCTTGTACGGGTGCGTGGCACGCTGGAGTGGGACATCCGCAAGGCGCTGGAGATGGGCGCTTCGGGCGTGATCGTGCCGCAGGTCCACACGGCGGCGCAGATGCGCGAAATCATCCGCTACAGCAAGTTCCCCCCGCTGGGACGCCGCGGCGGTGACAGTTCGGTGCGCTCGGCAGGGTTCGCCGGGCCCGGCTTCGACTGGGCCACCTACACCCAGGCCGAAAATACCCGCAGCGTGATCGTGCCGATGGCCGAAAGTTACGAGTTCTTTGACAACATCGATGAAATACTCGACGTGGAGGGCATCGACGCCGTGCACTTCGGCCCTGCCGATTATTCATTGTCGCGACATTTGCCGGTCGACTACCGCCTTGGCAACCCCGAAGTGCTGCAACGCCTTGAGCTGCTGATCGAGAAGTGCCATGCCCGCGCGATCCAGGTCATGGTGCCGTGCTTCCCCGCAGACCAGGCCACCGCGCAGCGCCTCATCGAAATGGGCAGCGACATGCTGTTGATGGGCAG
The DNA here is from genome assembly GCF_014269165.1 of Pseudomonas sp. SWRI68. Classification (NCBI taxonomy): domain Bacteria; kingdom Pseudomonadati; phylum Pseudomonadota; class Gammaproteobacteria; order Pseudomonadales; family Pseudomonadaceae; genus Pseudomonas; species Pseudomonas sp. SWRI68. The sequence continues at coordinate 117,477 of NZ_JABWRU010000007.1, forward strand.
CGACCTGTCCTGGCTCAACCAGGCCGGGCAACAGATCTCGGCCGTTAAACGCGCACTGGCCTGAACGCTGGCCCGGCCATGGCGCCTGCGCCGTGGCCGGGCACACCCGGTTTGATCAATCGACCAGAAAATTCTGTTTGACCAAGGTCGCCCGGATAATCGAAACCAAGGTATCAAGTTGCATATCCGGGCGTTCGGTCAAATAAGACAGGCAGAACTTGGCCGGCGGGATCGGCGGATCGCACGGTAATGTCTTCAACAAATCGACAGCCAGCAGGTCGCGAATCAAGGGTACCGGCAAAATACCAATGGCATGCCCTGCCGCTACCATCTTGGCAATAAAGGCCAGCGAGTTGCTCGAATGAAAGGCATGGCTGACCGAGCCACTTTCCTTCAGCCAGCGGTCCACCACTGAATACAGTGTCGAAGGCGCACTGTGGGTGACAATCGAATATTGCCGGGCCTGCTGCGCCAGAAAAGGCCCCGGGGCCACGTCCAGGTGCCGCGCCGCCACCCACTGGAAGGTCATCCACCCAAGGAATACATCGGTTACATCCTCACGCGTGGCCGGGTTGGTCAGCAGCGCGATGTCGAGTTCGTGGTCGTTCAGCTTGCGGTTGAGCACCGCACCGACATCGATGGAGATCTCCAGGGTGACCTCGGGGAAGTGCGCCTTTATATCGCTGATTACCGCCGTCAGCCCGACCATCGCCGAACATTCGTCCGCGCCCAGGCGCAAGCGCCGGTGCTTTTTCTGCTGCGCGGCAAACTGCTCGAGTTGCGTGCTGTTGTTGAGCACCTGTTCGGCGTGGCGCAAAGCGGTATGGCCATCTGCGGTAAGGCTCATGCGTTGCTTGCTGCGGTCGAACAACTTGACGCTGAGCAGCGATTCCATTTCCTTGATCCGCGCCGACACTGCAGGTTGCGTCAGGTGAAGATGACGGGAGGCGGCATGAACGCCCCCGAGGCGGGCGGTCCAGTAGAACGCCTCGATCTGCATCAGCGTGATACGCATGATAAAAACTGCTCCGGTTACTGCTTACGGATTTTTATTATCGACCGTTAAGCGTGCTTGTTAGGATGACCGAAACCCTTCGAAAAAGCATCCGGCCTAATAACAACACCCTATGTATATTATCGAAGCACTGCCCGCCCCGATCAGCGCCGCTGAACTTGAAGTCTTGATCAACGCCGAACCGGCGACCATCGGCCACTTCATTACCCACGGTATTGCCAACCCGCACATCAAGGCACACTTTCAGAATGTCAGGGCCGTGGGTACTGCGGTGACCGTGAGGATGCCAGGCAACGATGGCGGGATTCTGCATTACGCCATGGGCTGCGTGCGCCCAGGCGACTTTCTGGTAGTGGACCGCTGCGGTGAACGCATCACCGCCGCCCTGGGCGGCGCCATGGCCTACGCCGCCAAGCAGGCTGGCGTGGCGGGGATCATCGTCGACGGCTACGTCACCGACCTGGGCGAAATACGCGAGCATGGTGTGCCAGTGTGGTCACGCGGTGCCAGCGCGATTACCACCCGCGTGATGGGCCTGGAAGGCGAGTTCTGTACCGCCATCCAATGTGGCGGGGTGATTGTCCACCCCGGCGATGCGGTGGTGGCAGACGAAAACGGCATGGTGTTTCTGCGCCCCGGCCAGGTGATCGAAATGGCTCAGCGTGCCATCGACTTCCAGCACAACGAAAAGCACACGCTGGCGCGGCTGGCCAAGGGTGAGAAATTCCCTGATATCGTCGGTTCACGAACCACCATCGAGGCCGCACGCCGCCCTCGTTGATCATGAACAGCCCCGAAGTAGCTCCCGAACAAGCACAAGAGGACTACCGTGAAACTCAGCTCGCTGCTCATCCCCCTGGCGTTCGGCGCGCTGCTCGGTACCTCGCCGGCGCGCGCGCAAGACTACCCCGTGATGCGCTTCAACGTGGTGGGCGGTGGCAGCCACAACTACACGTTCCGGGCGGTTGAACAGCCTTTCTGGAATCAGACGTTGCCCGCGCGCTCGCAAGGCAGGGTCACCGCGCAACTGCTGGGGTTGTCGGAAAGTGGCCTGAAAGGCCCGGAGATCATTCGCCTGATGCGCTTTGGCGCAGTCGATATCGGCATGGGCGTGTTCGCCTTCGTCGCCGGCGACGATGCCACCTTCGAAGGTGTGGACCTGCCCGGCCTGGCCGATACCATCGACACCGCCCACAGGGTCGCCAACGCCTACAAGCCGGTGCTCGAACAACGCATGGCCGAGCGTCACGGCATCAAGTTGCTGGCCACCGTCCCCTATACCGCGCAGGTCTTCTTTTGCCGCGATGCCGTGCACTCGCTGGCTGACTTGAAGGGCAGGAAAGTGCGCACTCGTGGGCGCAATATGGCCGAGCTGGTCAAGGCCATGGGCGCGGCGCCCGTCACCCTGCCCTTTGCCGAGGTGGTAACCGCCATGCAAACCGGCGTCATCGACTGCGCCATCACCGGCATTGGCTCGGGCAACGCCGCCAAGTGGTACGACGTTGCAGGCTACCTTTACAACCTGCCCGTGGATTGGTCGATCGGCTTCTATGGCATCGGCCTGAAGCGCTGGCAGCAATTGCCGCCCGAGGTGCAGCAATTGCTGCAGGTGCAATCGCAAGTGCTGGAGCAGGCCCTGTGGCAAGCGACCGCCAACGAGAACCGCTATGCCCAGGCCTGCAATGTCGGCGGCCCTGACTGCCAGATTCATCACCCCGCACACATGACCGCCTCGGCCCCGACCGCAGCAGAGCAGCAGACCCTGCGCCAGGCCGCACTGACCATCGCCAACGACTGGGGCAAACGCTGCGGCGGCCCCTGCGTGGCACGCTGGAATGCCACCGTGGGCGATGCCATCGGCATGCGCCTGGCCCCATGAGCCACCCTGCTTCGGAGACTACCCACATGCACACCGCCCGCTCAGGCATGGGAGCCATCAGCGCCATTGCCAAGGCCAGTACCTGGGTCGGCGGCTTCGCGCTGCTCACCTGCGCCCTTCTGATCGGCATCGACCTGATCTTGCGCAAGGCCCTGGGTATCTCCATGGGCGGCGCCGACGAAATAGCCGGTTACGTGCTGGCGATCACCAGCGCCTGGGCGCTCCCGGTCACCTTGCTGAAGCGCGCGCACATCCGCGTGGACATCCTCTACACCCGCCTTGGCCTGCGCCCCAGGGTCGCGCTCGACCTGCTCGCCCTCGCCTGCATGCTGGTGCTTGCCAGCACATTGGCCTACCACGCGTGGAACGTGCTGTGGGACTCCATCGAATACCGTTCAGTGTCAAACACGCCACTGCAGGTACCACAATGGCTGCCTCAATCGCTCTGGTTCGGCGGCTACGTGTTCTTTGCCCTGACTTTGTCGAGCCTGGTGGTCACCTGCACCCGCCACTTGCTGCACGGCCGCTGGCACGCTGTCAGCAAACTGATCGGCATCAACTCGGTGGAGGAAGATATCCAGCAGGAACGCTACCCCGGCAGCCCCGCTGCTGGCACGGGGCACAAACCATGCTGAGCCTCACCCTGATCGTGCTGCTCGCACTGCTGGCGCTTAGCGTGGCCGCTGCAGTCAGTGTCGGCCTGCTGGGCATGTCCCTGTCGCAGTTGTTCTCGACATTGCCGTTAAGCAGCGCCATGGGTGAAATTGCCTGGAATACCAGTAGCGAATTCCTTCTGGTGGCAATCCCTTTGTACATCCTGATGGGCGAACTGCTGGTGTGCTCAGGCGTGGCCGGGCGGATGTACCAGGCCGTCGAAAAGTGGCTGTCGTGGCTGCCAGGTGGCTTGATGAATTCGAACATCGGCGCCAGCGCACTGTTCGCCACCACCAGCGGCTCCAGCGTGGCGACTGCGGCCACCCTCTCGACCCTGGCCATCCCCGAGCAGGAACGCAAAGGCTACAACGCGCCGCTGTTTCTCGGCTCGATTGCCGCCGGTGGCACACTGGGCATCCTGATTCCGCCTTCCATCAACATGATCCTGTTTGCCCTGATCGCCAACGTGTCAGTGCCCAAGCTGTACCTGGCCGCGACCATTCCCAGCATCATCCTGAGCGTGCTGTTTATCGCGTTGATCGTGCTGGCCTGCCTGATTCGGCCACAGCTGGACGGCCGCAAGGCGCCTACGCGCTGGGCCGAGCGCCTGGCCTGCCTCCCTGACCTGTTGCCGCCACTGGCGATCTTCGCCCTGGTGATCGGTTCGATCTACAGCGGCTTCGCCACCGCCAGCGAGTCGGCAGCGCTGGGTGTGCTGAGCGCCTTGGGCCTGGGCCTATGGCGCCGGGCAATCACCTGGCAGAGCCTCGGTCAGGCGTTCGAGGCAACCCTGCGCACCACCGGCATGATCATGTTCATCACCCTGTCGGCGTTCTTTCTCAACTTTGTGCTGGCCTCCATTGGCCTGACCACCACGCTGGTCCATTTTGTCACTGACCTGAACCTTTCCCCCACGGCCACACTGCTGGCGATCATCCTGTTCTACATCGTGCTGGGTTGCTTCATGGACACGCTGGCCATGTTGATCACCACCGCGCCGCTGATCGTACCGATCATCGTCGCACTGGGTTTCGATCCGTTGTGGTTTGGGGTGGTGTTGATCGTGCTGTGCGAGATGGGCCAGATTACGCCACCGTTCGGCATGAACCTGTTCGTGGTGCAGAGCATTCGTGGCCGGGGCAACTTCATGGACGTGGTGTACGGCGCGCTGCCGTTCTGCCTGGCGTTGCTGGTGCTGATCGCGCTGTTGATCGCCTTTCCACAACTGGCGTTGTGGTTACCGGCAGCCGTTTAGCGGGCAATAAAAAAGGGCGATCCGTGTGGATCGCCCTTTTTCGATTTGGTAGGCACAATTGGACTCGAACCAACGACCCCCACCATGTCAAGGTGGTGCTCTAACCAACTGAGCTATGTGCCTGTCGTGTGGTGCGCATATTAGTGATCGAATGCGTACCTGTAAAGCTTTTTTTTCAGAAAAATCAAAAACTTTCGGTTTTGACCGGAGGGGCTGCTTCATGCCCCTTTTCGACCGGATCGACGCCCCCGCAAGGCCGCCCAATGAAAAAAGGGGCAACCCTTTCGGATTGCCCCTTCTTCGATTTGGTAGGCACAATTGGACTCGAACCAACGACCCCCACCATGTCAAGGTGGTGCTCTAACCAACTGAGCTATGTGCCTGTCGTGTGGTGCGCATTCTACGCACTCCGAAAACCATGTCAACACTTTTTTTTGCGCTAACTTACTGAATCTTAACCTCTTTATAGGAAGGCTTCGGCGACGGCCGGGTAAAGGATTTTCAACGGACGACTAGCGGGTGTTTATTATTATTGATAGCATCGCCACATTCGTTAAAAATATAACACACGAGGTTTCTCGAGCATGGCCAACACCCCCTACCCCCAGTCCTACTACGCCGCCTCGGCTAACCCGGTGCCGCCACGTCCGGCGCTGCAGGGTGAGGTGGAAACCGATGTGTGCATCATCGGTGCCGGCTACACCGGCCTGTCCAGCGCCTTGTTCCTGCTGGAAAACGGCTTCAAGGTCAGCATCGTCGAAGCCGCCAAGGTTGGTTTTGGCGCGTCCGGCCGCAACGGCGGCCAGATCGTCAACAGCTACAGCCGTGACATCGACGTGATCGAGCGCACCGTCGGCCCCAAGCAGGCACAACTGCTGGGCCAGATGGCATTCGAAGGTGGCCGCATCATTCGTGAGCGTGTCGCCAAGTACAATATCCAGTGCGACCTGAAAGACGGTGGCGTGTTCGCAGCCATCACCCCTAAACAGATGGGCCACCTGGAGTCGCAAAAGCGCCTGTGGGAACGCTTCGGCCACAACCAGCTCGAGCTGATGGACCAGAAGCGCATCCGTGAAGTAGTCGCATGCGACAGCTACATCGGCGGCATGCTGGACATGAGCGGCGGCCACATCCACCCGCTGAACCTGGCCCTTGGCGAAGCGGCCACGGTCGAGTCGCTGGGCGGCATCATCTATGAGCAGACCCCGGCCATCCGTATCGAGCGTGGCGCCAACCCGGTCGTGCACACACCGCAAGGCAAGGTGCGCGCCAAGTTCATCATCGTCGCCGGTAACGCCTACCTGGGCAACCTGGTGCCAGAGCTGGCCGCCAAGTCCATGCCGTGCGGCACCCAGGTGATCACCACCGAGCCCCTGAGCGATGACCTGGCACGTACCCTGCTGCCGCAGGATTACTGTGTCGAAGACTGCAACTACCTGCTCGACTACTACCGCCTGACCAGCGACAAGCGCCTGATCTTCGGCGGCGGCGTGGTCTACGGCGCGCGTGACCCGGCGAACATCGAGGCAATCATCCGTCCGAAGATGCTCAAGGCCTTCCCGCAGTTGCAGAACGTGAAGATCGATTACGCCTGGACCGGCAACTTCCTGCTGACCCTGTCGCGCCTGCCGCAGGTTGGCCGCATCGGCGACAACATCTATTACTCCCAGGGCTGCTCGGGCCACGGCGTCACCTACACGCACCTGGCAGGCAAGGTGCTGGCCGAGGCGCTGCGTGGCCAGGCCGAGCGTTTCGATGCGTTCGCAGGCCTGCCGCACTACCCGTTCCCGGGTGGCCAGATGCTGCGTGTGCCATTCAGCGCCATCGGTGCCTGGTACTACAGCCTGCGTGACCGCCTGGGCTTCTGATTGATACCTCGGTAACCTAACACCGGCCTCTTCGCGAGGCCGGTGTACGTTCACCGCCCCAGGCTGTTCACGGCCTGCTTCGCGGCGATTTCCTGCCCTGCTCGGGCCAGTTCGTCAGCCGCCTGCAACCAACGTTGCCGGTCTACCTGGGCGGGCAGTTGCCGCGGCGGTTGCACCAGCACCGCCCAACTGCCCTGCTTGGCCCAGGCCGAAGCAAAATCATCAAAGGCCATCAGTTGCCTGCGGTGCATGCCTGAGCGCAACAGTACCCGCTGCTTGTAGCGGTCATAACCGATCAGCACCGCGTAGCGTGGCTCGCTCCACCAGGCTGAACCCTCCTCGTAACGCAGCAATACCGGGTTGCCCGCCGCCACCTGCGTCAGCAAGGCGTCCATCTGCTTGTCCAGCGCGTACACCACCATGCCGTAGTCACGCGCCACGCGGGGGATGCTGGTGTCCAGCGTTTCGGCGCCCTGGGGCAGGTTCAATGGTTTGTCCAGCAGGCCTGGCGTGATCGGCGCCCCCTGCTGCGAAAGCAGCGCTGCCAGGGCCATGGCGCCGCTGTGGTTGGCATTGCCACGGTAAAACGGCACGCTGCTGATCTCGACCCGCTGCGGCAGGCCTTTCAGGTTCGCGGGCGGTGCGCTGGCACAACCGGCCAGGCTGGCCGCCATCAGGCAGGCCAGCAGCAGCCGCCGGGGGGCTGAGGCCAGCGGTTTGAAGGAAACTTGCTCCATGGGCACTCGCTTGTTCCGATGCCAGGCAGGCAGCGCCCGGCTCTGGGCTCAGATCATAGGGCCCACAGGTGCGCGGGTATAGTCCGACACAGGCTTGTAGCCAATCGGACCAAGCAATAGACCTTTGATCAATGGAACGTCACACGGGTCGAGCTAGACTAAAGCAGTGTCTGTAAGGCGAGCCCTGGCTGACAGCGCGCTTGCCCGAGAGAAGGAGGCACACATGAGCCTGACCCTGGCAATCCTCATGCTGGTAGGTATGTGGCTGAGCGTCGCAGCCGCCATGCTGTGGGGTGTACTGCGTATCGTGCGGCGTCATTCCCATCATCACTCCCTGCCCCCGCAGGGCCTGGCCAAACCTCAAGTTGGGCACAGGGTACGGCGGCAAGTGGAGGCGCATTAAACTCACGCTTTTGTGATGGTCCATTCGCAGGGCCCACCCCTGGCTTCAAGGCCAGCGGTGGGCCTGCGCCTTTTACATCAACCTTCTGCCGCTTCGCGCTTGAGCCGCGCCCGACGGGCCATGATGTTGAGGACCTCGATCAAGGTCGAGAAGGCCATCGCTGCGTACACATACCCTTTCGGTACATGAGCCCCCATGCCTTCGGCGATCAGGGTCATGCCGATCATGATCAGGAAGCCCAGGGCCAGCATCACCACGGTCGGGTTGTCATTGATGAACTTGGCCAGCGGGTCGGCCGCCACCAGCATCACGATCACGGCAGCGATCACGGCAATGATCATGATCGGCAGGTGCTCAGTCATACCCACGGCGGTAATGATGCTGTCGATCGAGAAGACGATATCCAGCAGCAGGATCTGGCCGATGGCTGCGGCAAAGCCCAAGGTGATGGTGGAACCGGCCTTGGACTCTTCCTTGGCACCATGCGGGTCGACGTTCTCGTGGATTTCCTTGGTGGCCTTCCACAGCAGGAACAAGCCACCTGCGATCAGAATCATGTCCTTCCACGAGAAGCTGTGGCCGAACACATCGATCACCGGCTCGGTCAGTTGCACGATCCAGGCCACGGTGCTGAGCAGCGCCAGGCGCATGACCAGGGCCATGCTGATACCAATGCGCCGCGCCTTGGAACGGTATTCCATGGGTAGCTTGTTGGTCAGGATGGAGATGAAGATCAGGTTGTCGATGCCGAGCACGATCTCCATGGCCACCAAGGTGGCGAGGGCGACCCAGGCGGTCGGGCTTGCGGCGAGTTCCAGCAAATATTCCATTTAATCAATCCTGCATCGGGTCTTGGGGTCAGATGTCCTGGGTCTTTTCGTGCTTTTCAGCATCTTTGGGCGGCTGGCCTTCGCTGCCGATGGCATCGCTCAGGGCCTGCTGGGCCGCTTCGTTGGTCTTGTCGATGGCCTGCTTGGCCGACTGGGCGGCTTGGTCGAGCATCTGCTGGGCAGATTTTTCAGCCTGATCGCAGCCGGCCAGGGTGAACAGGGCCAGGGCCAGCACCAAAGGCGTGCCAATGGATTTAAGCTGCAACATGGGTTCCTCGCTTGTCGATATTCCGGCGGCGCGCAACGCGCCTCATGGAGTCGCATTCTAGAGAGGCGAATACATCAGGAAAATTCGTATTTTCAGCGGTTATACTTCGGCTTTTACGAATCGAGAAATACACCGATGCTCAACTATCGCCAGTTGCACTACTTCTGGGCCGTGGCCAAGACCGGCAGCATCGCGCGTGCCAGCGAGCAGTTGAACCTCACCCCGCAGACCATCAGCGGGCAGATCAGCCTGTTCGAGCAGACGTATGGCCTTGAATTGTTCCAGCGGGTCGGTCGGCAGTTGGAGCTGACCGAGACCGGCCGCCAGACGTTGGTGTATGCCGAGCAGATGTTCCAGCTCGGCGGCGAGCTGGAAGCCATGCTGCGCGCCGGCCCGCAAGAGCAGATTCTGTTTCGCGTGGGGGTGGCCGACGTGGTCCCCAAATCCATCGTCTATCGCCTGCTGGCGCCGACCATGGAGCTGGACGAGGTGCTGCGCATCAATTGCCGGGAAGACAAACTCGAGCGGCTGCTGGCGGACCTGGCGATTCAGCGCCTGGACCTGGTCATTTCCGACAGCCCGATGCCCAACCACCTGGATATCAAGGGCTACAGCCAGAAGCTCGGCGAGTGTGGCCTGAGTTTCTTCGCCACCCAGGCGTTGGCGCAACGCCTTGCCGGGCCCTTCCCTGCCTGCCTGGACGATGCACCGCTGTTGATTCCGGGCCAGGAGACCGTGGTGCGTAGCCGTTTGCTGCGCTGGCTGGGGGAACAGCAGGTACAGCCGCGGATCGTTGGCGAGTTCGACGACAGCGCCTTGATGCAGGCGTTTGGCCAATCGGGCAGCGGCATCTTCGTGGCGCCCAGCGTGATCGCCGAGGAAGTATGCCGCCAGTATGGCGTGCAACTGATCGGGCAGACCGAAGCGGTGCATGAGTCGTTCTATGCCATTTCGGTGGAGCGCAAGGTCAAGCACCCAGGGATCGTCGCCATTACCGAGGGGGCGCGACGGGAGTTGTTCCACTGGTGATGTGCTCGCCGCTTCGCGCGTGAACCCTGTAGACCGCGAACCTGCCCGACAAAGGTCTATGGTAAAGTTTCGCCCTTTTTGAACATGCCGGGATATCGCTGCATATGACCCCCTTCTTCCGCCTTCTCAACCGCACCAGCCTGGTGACGCAGATCGTCATCGGCCTGCTGGCCGGCATCGCCCTGGCGCTGCTCGCACCCGACGTCGCCCGCGACCTGGCGTTCCTCGGCAAGGTGTTCGTCAGCGCCCTCAAGGCGGTGGCACCCATTCTGGTGTTCATTCTGGTCATGGCCTCGATCGCCAACCACCGCCACGGCCAGGAAACCCACATACGCCCGATCCTGTGGCTGTACCTGCTGGGCACCTTCTCCGCATCGGTGGTGGCCGTGGTGGCCAGCATGCTGTTCCCATCCCACCTGGTGCTGAGTGCCGGCGATACCACGCTGAGTGCGCCGGGCGGTATCGCCGAGGTCCTGCAGAACCTGCTGCTGAGCGCGGTCGACAACCCGGTCAACGCCTTGCTCAATGCCAACTTCATTGGCGTGCTGACCTGGGCGATTGGCCTGGGCGTGGCGCTGCGCCATGCCGGCGAAACCACCCGCACCGTGGTCGAGGACCTGTCCAACGGGGTTACCTTGATCGTGCGCGTGGTCATCCGTTTCGCGCCCTTGGGCATCTTCGGCCTGGTCAGCGCCACCCTCGCCCAGTCAGGCCTCGAAGCCCTGCTCGGCTACCTGCACCTGCTGGCCGTGCTGATTGGCTGCATGCTGTTCGTGGCCCTGGTGATGAACCCGCTGATCGTGTTCTGGAAGATTCGCCGCAACCCGTACCCGCTGACCCTGCTGTGCCTGCGCGAGAGCGGTATCACGGCGTTCTTCACCCGCAGCTCGGCGGCCAACATCCCGGTCAACCTGGCCCTGTCGGAGCGCCTTGGCCTGCATGAAGACACCTATTCGGTGTCGATCCCGCTGGGCGCGACCATCAACATGGCGGGCGCAGCGATCACCATCACCGTACTGACCCTGGCCGCGGTGCATACCCTGGGTATCCCGGTCGACCTGCCGACTGCCGTGCTGCTCAGCGTGGTGGCGGCTGTCTGTGCGTGCGGTGCCTCGGGCGTGGCAGGTGGTTCGCTGTTGTTGATCCCGCTGGCGTGCAGCCTGTTCGGCATCCCCAGCGAGATTGCCATGCAAGTGGTTGCGGTGGGCTTCATCATTGGTGTGCTGCAGGACTCGGCGGAGACTGCGCTGAATTCGTCGACCGACGTGCTGTTCACGGCGGCGGCGTGCCAGGCTGAGGAGCGACGCGGGGCGTGAGGCTGTCGGGGCCGTGTTGCGGCCCCAATTGCCTTAATCAACGGCTTTACCTACGCTAGTGGCCTTTTCCTCGCAATGAGACAGGGCCATGTCCGAACACGAAACCGTAGGTGAAGGCCGTTTCAACAGCACCGAGATCCGCATTCTCGGCTCGCTGATCGAAAAGCAGGCCACCAGCCCGGAAAGCTACCCACTGACCCTCAATGCCCTGGTCCTGGCCTGCAACCAGAAGACCAGCCGGGAACCGGTGATGAACCTCACCCAAGGCCAGGTCGGCCAGGCCCTGCGGGCGCTCGAAGGCCAAGGCATGACCCGCTTGCAGATGGGCAGCCGCGCCGACCGCTGGGAGCAGCGGGTGGACAAGGCCCTGGAATTGGTGCCGGCGCAACTGGTGCTGATGGGCCTGATGTTCTTGCGCGGCCCGCAAACCCTCAACGAGTTGCTCAGCCGCAGCAACCGCCTGCATGAATTCGATGACACCGAGCAGATCCAGCACCAGCTGGAACGCCTGATTTCAAGGGACCTTGCCCTGCACCTGCCGCGCCAGGCAGGCCAGCGCGAAGACCGCTACACCCATGCATTGGGCGACCCGGCAGAAATCGAAGCGATCATGGCCGCACGCCAACAGGAAGGCGGTGCCCGCAGCAGCGGTGGCAGTGTTTCGGAAGAGCGCATGGAGGCCTTGGAAGCCCGGATTGCAGCGCTGGAGGCGCGCCTGGCCGAACTCGAAGGCTGAGCCATTAGTGCTCGGGGTCGGGGAAATTGCGACAGCTCTTGCGCTCGGCCAGCTCCCGCTCACTGGGGCGCTGGTCGACGAACACGGTGCGGCCGTCGGCGTAGATTTCCAGGTAGCCCCAGTGCAGGTCCTGCTCTTTCTGCCCGGGCTTGGGTGGCACTAGCCACCAGGGTTCGCGGCTGATCAGGGTCATGGTGAGGTTCCTGAGGGTGTCTGGGGTAATGATAGACACCCTCAGGCTGCTGCTGACTTACGCCGGGGCCGAAGCCCGAATCAGGTGGTCGAAGGCCGCCAGCGAAGCCTTGGCGCCCTCACCCACCGCAATGACGATCTGTTTGTACGGCACGGTGGTCACATCACCCGCGGCAAACACGCCGGGGATGTTGGTCGCGCCCTTGGCATCGACAATGATCTCGCCACGCGGCGACAGTTCGACGGTGCCTTTGAGCCAGTCGGTATTGGGCAACAGGCCGATCTGCACGAAGATGCCTTCCAGCGCCAGGTCATGCAGCTCATCGCTGGCGCGATCCCTGTAGCGCAACCCCGTCACCTTCTCACCATCGCCGACCACTTCGGTGGTCAGTGCGCGGGTGATCACCTTGACGTTCGGCAGGCTGTGCAGCTTGCGTTGCAACACGGCGTCGGCACGCAACTGGCTGTCGAACTCGATCAGGGTCACCTGGGCGACGATGCCCGCCAAATCGATGGCCGCTTCCACGCCCGAGTTGCCGCCGCCGATCACCGCCACACGCTTGCCCTTGAACAGTGGGCCATCACAGTGCGGGCAGTAAGCCACGCCCCGGGCACGGTATTGCTGCTCGCCCGGCACGTTCATTTCGCGCCAGCGTGCACCGGTGGCCAGGATCACGGTCTTGGCCTTGAGCGACGCACCGCCCGCCAGACGCACTTCGTGCAGGCCGCCATCGGTGGCCGGGATCAGCGCTTCACCGCGCTGCAGGTTCATGATGTCGACGTCGTACTGCTTGACGTGTTCTTCCAGCGCAGTGGCCAGTTTCGGCCCTTCGGTTTCCTGCACCGAGATAAAGTTCTCGATGGCCAGGGTGTCGAGCACCTGGCCGCCGAAACGCTCGGCGGCAACACCGGTACGGATACCTTTACGCGCGGCATAGATCGCGGCCGCAGCGCCGGCCGGGCCACCGCCGACGATCAATACATCGAAAGCGTCCTTGGCGTTGATCTTTTCGGCCTGGCGGCTGCCGGCACTGGTGTCGATCTTGCCCAGAATCTCTTCCAGGCCCATGCGGCCCTGGCCGAACACTTCACCGTTCAGGTAGATGCTCGGTACCGCCATGACTTTGCGCGATTCGACTTCGTCCTGGAACAGCGCGCCGTCGATGGCCACGTGGCGCACGTTGGGGTTGAGCACCGCCATCAGGTTCAGCGCCTGGACCACGTCCGGGCAGTTCTGGCACGACAGCGAGAAGTAGGTTTCAAAGGTGAATTCGCCTTGCAGCCCTTGGATCTGCTCGATCACTTCGGCGCTGGCCTTGGACGGGTGGCCACCGACTTGCAGCAGCGCCAGCACCAGGGAGGTGAATTCATGGCCCATGGGGATGCCGGCGAAACGCAGGCTGATGTCAGCCCCAGGGCGATTGAGCGAGAACGATGGTCGACGAGCGTCGGTCCCGTCCGCGCGCAGGGTAATCAGGTTCGACAGGCCGGCGATTTCCACCAGCAGGTCGTGCAATTCGCGGGATTTCGCGCCGTCGTCGAGGGAAGCAACGATCTCGATCGGCTGGGTGACCCGCTCCAGGTAGGTTTTCAGTTGCGATTTAAGCGTGGCGTCCAACATACGGGCGATTCCTTTTTCAATCTGCAGATACAAAAACGCCCAGGCAACAGCGCCCGGGCGTTTGGCGGGGCGGTAAGTACTTCAGCTTTGGCGGCTGCTTACCGCCCTCGACTGGCGCATAACGTCTATTCGTTCGTGAAGTGCCGAACGGCGATGAGTTTCAACGCAGCATGATCGTCGCGCAGGCACTTATCGGACGACGATCAGATCTTGCCGACCAGGTCCAGGGATGGCGCCAGGGTAGCTTCGCCTTCTTTCCACTTGGCCGGGCAGACTTCGCCTGGGTGGGCAGCGACGTACTGGGCAGCCTTGACCTTGCGCAGCAGTTCGCTGGCATCACGGCCTACACCACCGTCGTTAATTTCGACGATCTTGATCTGGCCTTCCGGGTTGATCACGAAGGTACCGCGATCGGCCAGGCCGGCTTCTTCGATCAGCACGTCGAAGTTGCGCGAGATGACGTGGGTCGGGTCACCGATCAGCGGGTACTTGATCTTGCCGATGGTTTCCGAGGTGTCGTGCCAGGCTTTGTGGGTGAAGTGGGTGTCGGTGGACACGCCGTAGATTTCCACGCCGAGCTTCTGGAACTCTGCGTAGTTGTCAGCAAGGTCACCCAGCTCGGTCGGGCAAACGAAGGTGAAGTCGGCCGGGTAGAAGAACACGACAGACCACTTGCCTTTCAGGTCGGCTTCGCTTACCTGAACGAATTCGCCGTTGTGGAAGGCGGTGGCGTTGAACGGTTTGACCTGGCTGTTGATGATAGGCATGAGAGACGCTCCTTCATGGGGTTGAAATCAGTTGACGGAGAGAATCCTAACCGCTGGCCCCCAGAAAGGCTCATTGGCAAACCTGATGCTGGCGATTGGTTTTGGCTATAACCAGGGTCTATTAATAGAAGAGATAGCGCTGAGCGGCGGTTGCTTTGTGTAGGAGCGGCCTTGCGTCGCGATGGGCTGCGAAGCGGCCCCAGGATTTCGGCGTCGAAACACAGATCCTGGGGCCGCTTCGCAGCCCATCGCGACGCAAGGCCGCTCCTACAAAGGCCGGAGGTGCTTTTAGCGGGTAACGGTGCGCATCGTCACGAATTCTTCAGCCGCGGTCGGGTGCACGCCGATGGTCTCGTCAAACTGCTGCTTGGTCGCGCCCGCCTTCAGCGCAATCCCCAGGCCCTGCACGATCTCGCCGGCATCCGGCCCGACCATGTGGCAGCCCAGCACCTTGTCGGTCTCGGCATCGACCACCAGCTTCATCAGGGTCTTTTCCTGGATGTCGGTCAAGGTCAGCTTCATGGCCCGGAAACGGCTCTCGAAGATCTGCACCTTATGGCCGGCCTCCAGCGCCTGTTCCTCGGTGAGGCCAACGGTACCGATCGGCGGCTGGCTGAACACCGCAGTGGGGATGTTCTGGTAGTCCACCGGGCGGTACTGTTCGGGCTTGAACAAGCGCCGCGCAACGGCCATGCCTTCGGCCAGCGCCACTGGGGTGAGCTGCACGCGACCGATCACATCGCCAATGGCCAGAATCGACGGCGCGGTGGTCTGGTACTGCTCATCGACGCGAATGTAGCCCCGTGCATCCAGCTCGACGCCCGTGTTCTCCAGGCCCAAATTGTCGAGCATCGGCCGCCGCCCAGTGGCGTAGAACACGCAGTCGGCAACCAGCTCGCGGCCATCCTTGAGGGTGGCCTTGAGGCTGCCGTCGTCCAGCTGGTCGATGCGCTGGATATCCGCGTTGAACTGCAGATCGAGGCCGCGTTTTTCCAGCTCTTCCTTCAAGTGCGTGCGCACCGAACCGTCAAACCCGCGCAGGAACAGATCGCCCCGGTACAGCAAGCTGGTATCGGCCCCCAGGCCCTGGAAGATGCCGGCAAACTCGACGGCGATGTAGCCACCGCCCACCACCAGCACGCGGCGCGGCAACGCCTTGAGGTAGAACGCTTCGTTGGAGGTGATGGCCAGTTCCTTGCCAGGGATGTCCGGCACCTGCGGCCAGCCGCCGGTGGCGATGAGGATGTGCTCGGCGGTATAGCGCTGGCCGTCGACTTCCACCTCGTTGGCGCCAGTCAGGCGTGCATGGCCCTGCAACAGGGTCACCCCGCTGTTGACCAGCAGGTTGCGGTAGATACCGTTGAGGCGCTCGATTTCCCGGTTTTTGTTGGCAATCAGGGTGCCCCAGTCGAAATGCCCTTCTTCCAGGGTCCAGCCGAAGCCTGCGGCCTGTTCCAGCTCGTCGGCGACATGCGCGCCATACACCAGCAGTTTTTTCGGCACACAGCCGACGTTGACGCAGGTACCGCCCAGGTAGCGGCTTTCGGCTACCGCCACCTTCGCGCCGAAGCCCGCGGCAAAACGCGCTGCGCGCACACCGCCGGACCCGGCACCAATCACGAACAGATCAAAATCGTAGGCCATTTATTCAGTCTCCTAGGCTGGCACCCAGCATACCGCCGTTGGCCGCCGCAAACAAAAAAGCCACCCCGAGGGGTGGCTTGCAGACCAGCGGGGGCTTATCAGTAAGCCTTGCCAGTTTTGTAGTAGTTCTCGAAGCAGAAGTTGGTCGCGTCGATGTAGCCTTCGGCGCCACCGCAGTCGAAACGCTTGCCCTTGAACTTGTAGGCAATCACGCAGCCATCTTTGGCCTGTTGCAGCAGGGCGTCAGTGATCTGGATTTCGCCACCTTTGCCAGGCTCGGTGTTGGCGATGATATCGAAGATGTCCGGGGTCAGGATGTAGCGGCCGATGATCGCCAGGTTCGAAGGCGCGTCTTCCGGTGCAGGCTTTTCGACCATGTTGGTGACACGGTAGATGTCGTCGCGGATCATCTCACCGGCGATTACGCCGTACTTGTTGGTTTCCTGCGGGTCGACTTCCTGGATGGCGACGATCGAGCAGCGGTACTGCTTGAACAGTTTGACCATCTGGGTCAGTACACCGTCACCTTCCGGGTTGACGCACAGGTCGTCAGCCAGCACCACCGCGAACGGTTCGTCACCGATCAACGGGCGGCCGGTGAGGATCGCGTGGCCCAGGCCCTTCATCTCGGTCTGACGGGTGTAGGAGAAGGAGCACTCGTTAAGCAGACGACGGATACCGACCAGGTACTTTTCCTTGTCGGTGCCCTTGATCTGGTTTTCCAGCTCGTAGCTGATGTCGAAGTGGTCTTCCAGGGCACGCTTGCCACGGCCGGTCACAATGGAGATCTCGTTCAGGCCGGCATCCAGCGCTTCTTCAACGCCATACTGGATCAGTGGCTTGTTGACCACCGGCAGCATTTCCTTGGGCATGGCTTTGGTAGCGGGCAGGAAGCGGGTGCCGTAACCGGCGGCCGGGAACAAGCATTTCTTGATCATATACGTCCTTAAACAAAGGCTAGGCCTGTGGAATTCGGCGCAGTCTAATCAGGCGGCAGTCACCTTACAATGCCCCACCTGAGGCCGACCGATGCCATGATAGAGATAACCCAGTGTAGATAGTTCCAAGGGATCGTAAATATTGCGCCCATCAAATAGCACTGGCATACGCATAAGCCCCCGCACACGCACGAAATCCGGCTGCCGAAACTGCTTCCATTCGGTCACCAGCACCAGGGCGTCTGCGCCCTCGGCACAGGCGTAAGGGTCTTCGCTCAGGCGCAACTGACCGCTGGCCACGGCCTGCGGATAACGCCCCTGCATGCCGCCAAGTGCCACCGGGTCGCAGGCCTGTACCCGGGCCCCCGCCGCAAGCAACGCATCGATCAGCACCAAGCTGGGCGCCTCGCGAAGGTCGTCAGTGCCCGGTTTGAAGGCCAGCCCCCAGAGCGCGACGCTACGCCCACGCATGAAGCCGCCAAAGTGCTGGTGCAGCGCCTTGAACAGCAAGGTCTTCTGTTCGTCGTTGCGTGCCTGCACCGCCTGCAGAATCGCGGCCTGGTAGCCCTGCTGCTCGGCAGTGCGAAGCAGGGCCCGGACATCCTTGGGGAAGCACGAACCGCCGTAGCCACACCCGGCATAGATAAAATGGCTACCGATGCGCCGATCACTGCCGATGCCCCGGCGCACCTGCTCGATGTCCACATCCAGCTGTGCGCAAAGCCCCGCCAGCTCATTGATGAAGGAAACCTTGGTGGCCAGAAAGGCGTTGGCGGCGTATTTGCTGAACTCGGCGGCGCGGGGCGCCATCAACAGAATGCGTTCGCAGTTACGCACAAAGGGTGCATACAGCCGCTGCAGGCACTGGCCGGCCACCGCACTGTCGCTGCCGATGATGATGCGGTCGGGGCGCATGAAGTCATCGATGGCGCTGCCCTCCTTGAGAAACTCGGGGTTGCTCGCCACCTCGACAGCAAAGCCTGCGCCACGCGCGCGCAAACCGACTGCAATGTGCCGGGCCACCCGCTCTGCAGTACCTACCGGTACTGTCGACTTGTTCACCACCAGGCTTGGGCGTGTCAGGTGGCACCCCAGGCTGTCGGCAACGCCCAGCACATGCTGCAGATCGGCCGAACCGTCCTCCTGGCTGGGCGTGCCCACGGCGATAAACACCACCTCGGCACTGGCCAGCGCCTGCTGCCAATCATCGCTGAACAGCAGGCGGCCCGCCTGCATGCCGCTGTGCAAGAGTGCCGGCAGGCCTGGCTCGTGGATCGGGCACTGGCCCTGGCGCAACTGCATCAAGCGCTGCGGATCACGTTCCAGGCAGGTCACCCGGTTGCCCATTTCGGCAAAACAGGCCGCCGTTACCAAGCCGACATACCCAGCCCCGATCACACAGAGTTCCATGGCCGCGCTCCTTGAGGATGATGGCGGTCATTGCAACCCGAAGGTGGTTGCAGGGCGGTGACGGGCAGATGACAAAAGAAGGCGGCCGGCGCAGCAAACCCGTCAGCTACCCGTTCCCTGCCCGATCAACACCCCCTCGACTTGCTGGCCATACAGGTTCACCCCGTCATTGGCATGAAACTTCAGCCGCGTCTTCTCCACAGACCCCTCCACCAAGCGCGGGTCCTGCGGCCGTTCGTGGCGGTTGATCCACGCCGCCACATCCCAGGCCTGTTGATCGCTCAAGCTGCCCGGTTTGCCCAGTGGCATGTTGTACTTGATGAAGGACGCTGCCGTGTTGATCCGGTGCATACCGGCCCCCCAGTTGTAGGAGTCCTTGCCCCACAGCGGCGGCATCACGTACTCACCGGCCACCTTCTGCCCTTCGCCGTTGTCACCATGGCAAATCGCACATTGCTCACGGTAAACCTGCTGGCCGCGCTTGAAGTCGTAGCCACCCTGGGGTTGCGCCACGTCCGGATAGCCGCGACCCGCGATCTCGACGCCTGTGGGTGCCTTGGTCGACAACCAGTAGGCATACACCGACAGCGCCGTCATCTGCGGGCTGTCCGCCGCCGGTGGCTTGCCGTTCATGCTGAACTGGAAACACCCCTGGATGCGCTCGGCATAGGTGTTGACCTTGTCGTTTTTCTTGCGATAGGCCGGGTACATCGGGTACGCGCCCCACATCGGCGCGGAGTGTGCCAGCCGTCCCTGGTCGAGGTGGCAGTTGCTGCAGTTCAAACCGTTACCCACGGCTTCCGGCATCTTGCGTCGGGTATCGACAAACAAGGCATGGCCCTCGCGGACCATCTTGCCAAAGGCATTGTCCGGCAACTCGCTTTCGGCGGGCGGCACGAACTGCGGCGCGGCCTGCACGCCTGGCACCTTCAACTGCGACTGGTCTTCCATGGCGATCGGGGCGGCCTGGGCACTGCCCATGGCCAACAGCAGCGCGGCGGGAATCAAGGGCTTCATGGCGTGACCTCCAGGCTGGCGGGGCGGGCGAAGAACTCGGCAATGGCCTTGACCTCGTCATCGGTCATCGCCTTGGCCACGCCCACCATCAGTTGGTTGGGGTCATTGCTGCGGCTGCCGTCGCGCCAGGCATTGAGCTGCGCCATCAAGTAAGCCGCAGGCTGGCCTGCCAAGGGCGGAAAATGCTCACCTACCCCACTGCCACCAGGGCCGTGGCATTGCACACAACCGGGTATCTGTCGCCCCCAATCACCGTACAGGGCCATGCGCGTGGTGGGGTCATCGGCAATCTGCTGGCGGCGCAGGTCAGCCGCAGGCTCGGCCGGTAGGCTGGCCAGGTACGCGCTGACCGCCTTGATCTCGTCTTCGCTCAAAGCCTTGGCGAGCGGTTCCATGACCGGCTGCTTGCGCGTGCCATCACGCCAGTCGTGCAACTGTTTGCTCAGGTAGCCGGCGGGTAACCCGGCCAAACGGGGGAACCCGGCGGCGGCAATGCCCTTGCCGTCTGGCCCATGGCAACCTAGGCAGGCCATGGCGGCGGGGTTCGCCCCGCCCTGGGTGAAGATTTTCTGGCCATCGGCGGCATGCGCCGTGGGCCAGGCCAGGATCAGCAAGCTGCCGATCACGACTCGACTCAACGGTGTCATCACGAATCTCCATTTCTTTTGTTATAAGCTTAGGCTTAAAAAACATAAGCAAATGGATACTAGACCCGTAAGGCAAATCGCAACACCACCAGACTCGCCAAGCGAGGGTTATTGGCTTTTTAACCGCGAATCAATTGCGCCAGATCAATGGCCAGAAATGCACTGCGTCGTCGCCGTACGCACGTCGCCCAGGCGCAGCGGGAAGTTGTTCAACCGCTCACGCAGTTTGATGCTGCTGCCGCTGCCACGCTTGTCGATATCGACCAACGCCGCAGGCCCGGCCCCGGACGTGAGCTTCTGCGGCACGATCAGGCGCAGGCCGTCGCCTCGCGGCTCCTCGACCAACGGATCACGGGTATCGGCCAGCTTCTGCTTGATGCAATCTGCGTATTCACGCGGCGTCTTGCCAGAGATCACATCCATTGTTTCGCGCGATTGTTCAAGCTCCGAAACGCTGACACAGCCACCCAGCGTCAGGGACAACGCCGCTACCATCCATTTCATTTGCAGCACCTCTGCCTTTCAAGAATCCCGTTCGACCACCGCCGGGCTGTTTTGCTCCCTGCTTTGGCAGATTTATCTACGCCTGGCCAACAGGCGCGGCAGTGTAACGCTACATCGTGGTATCTTTCGCCTTTGCAGATCCAAACCTTGCGGAGCATCACATGAAATTCGTACACCAGCGCGAGCACCTGAACGAAGACGATATCGTCGTCATCGAGTGCTCCCAGCGCTGCAACATCCGCCTGATGAACGACGCCAACTTCCGCAGTTTCAAAAATGGCGGCCGGCACACCTACCACGGGGGTGCTTTTGACCAGTTCCCGGCAAAGATCACCGTGCCAAGTACCGGTTTCTGGAACATCACCCTCGATACCGTGACCACTCGCCCGATCTCGGTAACGCGCAAACCGACCTTGACCCACAAGATCAAGATCATCCGTCGCTCGTCGTCGAAACTCAGATAAGACCGCCATGACCCAGACCATCAAGTACGTCATCAAATACAAACTCGACGGCGAGCGCCGCTTTGAATTCGCGTTCATGCCCGAGGCTTCCGTGGAGCAGGCGCTGCAAGCGCTGCAAAAGATCCACGGCGACGATGCCGTGAAGATCAGCGACATCCAGGTCAGCAAGGCCCTGTAAACGCCCTACGTGCACTGCCGTACCGATCACGCTGCCCGCAAGGAGAATCGCATGAGCCAGTGGCCTGACCGTCGCATCCTCGATCTGCTGGGCATCGAGCTGCCCATTCTCCAGGCGCCGATGGCCGGTGCGACCGGCTCGGCCATGGCCATTGCCGTGGGCGCTGCGGGCGGCCTCGGTGCGCTGCCCTGCGCCATGCTCACCGCCGCGCAGATCGCTGAAGAGATCGAGGCATTTCGCGCCGCCTG
Source organism: Pseudomonas sp. SWRI68 (assembly GCF_014269165.1). Taxonomy (NCBI): domain Bacteria; kingdom Pseudomonadati; phylum Pseudomonadota; class Gammaproteobacteria; order Pseudomonadales; family Pseudomonadaceae; genus Pseudomonas; species Pseudomonas sp. SWRI68. The sequence continues at coordinate 139,097 of NZ_JABWRU010000007.1, forward strand.
CCCTGGGCGCCCGCTGAACCTGAACTTCTTCTGCCACCAGCCACCGCTGCACGATGCCGAGCGCGATGCGCGCTGGAAGCAGGCATTGAAGCCTTACTACAGCGAAGTGGGTGCCGACTTCGAGGCCCCCACCCCGGCCTCCAACCGTGCGCCTTTCGATGAGCAAAGCTGCCAACTGGTCGAGCGACTGCACCCTGAAGTGGTGAGTTTCCATTTCGGCCTGCCCGCGCCGCAGTTGCTGCAGAGGGTCAAGGCAACCGGCGCCAAGGTGCTGTCCAGCGCCACCACGGTGGCAGAAGCGGTGTGGCTGGAGCGCCACGGCTGCGACGCGATCATCGCCATGGGCTATGAAGCCGGCGGCCATCGTGGCATGTTCCTCAGCGAAGACATCACCAGCCAGATTGGCACCTTCGCCCTGGTGCCGCAGATTGCCGATGCGGTCAAGGTGCCGGTGATTGCAGCCGGCGGCATCGGCGACCACCGCGGCCTGGTCGCGGCCCTGGCCCTCGGCGCGTCGGCCGTGCAGATCGGCACGGCCTACCTGTTCTGCCCTGAGGCCAAGGTTTCTGCCGCTCACCGCCACGCTCTGGACACCGCGCCGGCCAGCGAAACCGCACTGACCAATCTGTTCACCGGCCGCCCGGCGCGGGGCATCATCAATCGCGTCATGCGCGAACTGGGGCCGATGAGCGAGCTGGCACCGCGCTTTCCGCTGGCGGGTGGCGCGCTGATGCCGCTGCGCGCAATCACCGACCCCCAGGGCAACAGCGACTTCAGCAACCTCTGGTCAGGCCAGGCGCTGCGCCTGGGCAGGCACCTGCCGGCAGGTGAGCTGACCCGGGATATCGCCGACAAGGCCCTGCAACAAATCGGGCGCTGAACCCGGTTTGCGAACGTCTATAACACAGTTGCCCTCAGGCCCTTCCCGGCCAATGGCGTATCGCTATATAGTTAACGCTATAACGATAATCCCAAGGAGCTGTCTTCATGCGAATCCGCCCACTGCACCTGGCTGCCACTGCCCTGGCCAGCCTGATCTGCCTCAACACTGCCTGGGCCGACGAGGTTCAGGTCGCGGTCGCAGCTAACTTCACAGCACCGATCCAGGCCATCGCCAAGGACTTCGAGAAAGACACCGGCCACAAGCTGGTTGCAGCCTACGGTGCCACCGGGCAGTTCTACGCACAAATCAAGAACGGTGCGCCGTTCGAAGTGTTCCTCGCCGCCGATGACAGCACCCCAGCCAAGCTCGAGCAAGAAAACGAAATCGTACCCGGTTCGCGTTTCACCTACGCCATCGGCACCCTGGCCCTGTGGTCGGCGAAGGTAGGTTACGTGGACGCCAAAGGTGAAGTGCTGAAAAAGAACGCCTACAAGCACCTGTCCATCGCCAACCCTAAAGCCGCCCCTTACGGCCTGGCCGCGACGCAGGTGCTGGACAAACTGAACCTGGCCGAGGCCACCAAGGGCAAGATCGTCGAAGGCCAGAACATCACCCAGGCCTTCCAGTTCGTATCCACCGGCAATGCCGAGCTGGGCTTCGTTGCCCTGTCGCAGATCTACAAGGACGGCAAGGTAACCAGCGGCTCGGCCTGGATCGTGCCGTCCGCGCTGCACGACCCCATCCGCCAGGACGCCGTGATCCTCAACAAGGGCAAAGACAATGCCGCCGCCAAGGCGCTGGTCGAGTACCTGAAGGGCCCGAAAGCCGCAGCGGTGATCAAGTCCTACGGTTATGAAATCTGATGCCACTGGACGCCAGTGACCTGGGGGCAATCTGGCTGACCGTCAAACTGGCCAGCTTGACCACCCTGATTCTGCTGGTCCTCGGTACGCCCATCGCCTGGTGGCTGGCGCGCACGCGTTCGTGGTTACGCGGGCCGGTGGGCGCCGTGGTGGCGTTGCCGCTGGTGCTGCCACCGACGGTGATCGGCTTTTACCTGCTGATCGCCCTCGGCCCGCACGGTTGGCTTGGCCAGGCTACCCAGGCACTAGGCCTGGGTAGCGTGGTGTTCAGCTTCACGGGGTTGGTGATTGGCTCGGTGATCTATTCCATGCCGTTCGTGGTGCAGCCGCTGCAAAATGCCTTTGGCGCTATCGGCCAACGGCCACTGGAAGTGGCAGCCACCCTGCGCGCCAGCCCCTGGGACACCTTCGTTCATGTGGTACTGCCGCTGGCCCGCCCCGGCTTCGTCACCGCGAGCATCCTGGGTTTCGCCCATACCGTGGGTGAGTTTGGCGTGGTGCTGATGATTGGCGGCAACATCCCCGACAAGACCCGCGTGGTCTCGGTGCAGATCTTCGATCACGTCGAGGCTATGGAATATTCGCAAGCCCACTGGCTGGCCGGTGCCATGCTGGTGTTTTCGTTCCTGGTGCTGCTATTGCTATACGCTGGGCGCCGCGGCAAAGCTGGCTGGAGCTGAAATGACTGGATCGATTGTGGCGCGCCTGGAGTTGGCGCGCGACGACTTTACCCTGGATGTCGACCTGCTGCTGCCAGGGCGCGGTATCAGCGCGCTGTTCGGCCACTCCGGCTCGGGCAAGACGTCATGCCTGCGCTGCCTGGCGGGGCTGGAGCGGGCTGCCAGCGCGTATATCGAGATCAACGGCGAGGTTTGGGAAGACAGCGCGAGCGGCTATTTCCAGGCGCCGCATCTGCGACCGGTGGGCTACGTATTCCAGGAAGCCAGCCTGTTCCCGCACCTGTCGGTACGCAGCAACCTGGAGTTCGGCTGGCGGCGAATTGCGCCGGGCGAGCGCAAGGTCAGCCTTGATCAGGCCTGCCAACTGTTGGGCATCGGCCACCTGCTGGCACGCCGCCCGGCCACCTTGTCCGGCGGCGAGGCCCAGCGCGTCGGCATTGCCCGTGCGCTGCTCAGCAGCCCACGGCTGTTGCTGATGGACGAGCCACTGGCGGCCCTCGACGGGCCGCGCAAGCGCGAGATCCTGCCGTACCTGGAGCGCCTGCATGACGAGCTGGAAATCCCGCTGGTGTATGTCAGCCACGCCCAGGACGAAGTGGCGCGGCTGGCAGACCACCTGGTGTTGCTGGAGCAAGGCCAGGCCGTGGCCAGCGGCCCGATCGGCGAAACGCTGGCGCGCCTCGACCTTTCATTGGCCCAGGGCGAGGACGCCGGGGTGGTGTTCGAAGGCCTGGTGGTCGGTCATGACCCTCATTACGATTTGCTCGACCTACGCCTGCCCGGCAGTAGCGCGCCACTCTTGCGCATCGCCCACCCTGCGCATGTCATGGGCAGTACCCTGCGGGTCAAGGTTCAGGCCCGCGATGTAAGCCTGGCCCTGGCCGCAGACAGCGCCTCGAGCATCCTCAATCGGTTGCCGGTGCGGGTGCGTGAAAGCCGCCCGGCAGACAACCCGGCCCATGTCCTGGTCAGCCTGGATGCCGGCGGCAATGCCTTGCTGGCGCGTATCACTCGCTATTCGGCAGACCAGTTGGGCCTGCACCCAGGCCAGGCACTGTTTGCCCAGATCAAGTCGGTGGCATTGTTGGGCTGAGCAACCACCACGCGGCCGTTGTCCATTGATCAGTGACCTGATCGAGGCCTGCCGCCAATGCTCGACTGCCCCCTGCCCCGCACCTTGCATTACGTTGACGACAGCCAACCGGGCCTGAGCCGGCGGCGCTGGCGCGACCGCTTCATCTACTTTGATGCCGAGGGCCAACGGGTGCGCGACGCCGACACCCTCGCGCGCATCGCCGCGCTGGTGATTCCGCCGGCGTACAGCGAAGTGTGGATCTGCGCCGACCCGCAGGGTCACCTGCAAGCTACTGGCCGCGACGCCCGTGGCCGCAAGCAGTACCGCTACCATGAGCAATGGCGCGAACTGCGTGACCAGCACAAATACGGGCGCATGCTGGCCTTTGCTCAGGCACTGCCGAAACTGCGCCTGCAACTGGAAACGCACCTGGCCCGCCCGGGCCTGGACCGGGAAAAGGTCATGGCACTGGTGGTGAGCCTGCTGGACCACACCCTGATCCGCATCGGCAACCAGCGATACCTGCGCGACAACCAGTCATACGGGCTGACCACGCTGCGCAACCGCCACGTCAAGGTGCAAGGCGGCAGCATCCGCTTCCAGTTCCGCGGCAAGCGCGGCGTCGAGCACGACGTCACCTTGCATGACCGGCGCCTGGCAAACCTGCTCAAGCGTTGCATGGAGCTGCCGGGCCAGGCGCTGTTCCAGTACCTGGACGAAGACGGCCAACGCCGCAGCGTCGGCTCCAGCGAGATCAACCAGTTTTTGCAGGAACTCACTGGCGCCGATTTCACTGCCAAGGACTACCGCACCTGGGCCGGCAGCAGCCTGGCGCTGGACCTGCTCAGGCCGCTGGCATGGGAGCCGGAAAGCGAAGCGAAGCGCCAGGTCGCGGCCATCGTCAAACAGGTCGCCACACGCCTGGGCAACACCCCGGCGGTGTGCCGACGCTGCTACATCCACCCGGCGGTGCTGGAACACTTTGCCCTCGGGCGGCTGGCCAGTTTGCCGCGCAAGCGTAACCGCAAGGGCCTGGACCCGGAGGAAGTCGCGTTGCTGTTATTTCTTCAGGCACTAGAGGAACAGTACGATCATTGACACTGTCTATTTAGGCCATGATGCAGAGAAATTTCCCATACGGGCTGAACCCCCCTATTCTTGCCACCGAGCACCTTCGCCGACAATCCGCTTGCGGTAACTATCGGCGCCTGCAACTGAAGACACGCAACAGAATTTGTCTGTCGGGGAATTCCTATCCGCCGAAAGCGTCTTTAATGAGAAGGAAGAGGGACTGGCTCCCACCGCCGCGGCAAATAGCCCGACGGATTTCAACATTACCAAGGAGAACTACATGCTGATACTCACCCGTAAGGTTGGCGAAAGCATCGTCATCAACGATGACATCAAAGTCACCATTCTGGGCGTCAAAGGGATGCAGGTGAGGATTGGTATCGACGCACCGAAAGATGTCCAGGTGCACCGCGAAGAGATCTTCAAGCGTATCCAGGCTGGCAGCCCGGCCCCGGAAAAACACGACGACTCGCACTGAGCGACCCCACCTCAAGCCGCACGGACGCGCTTGATCGACGGTGCCTCAGGTGCCCAGCAGTTCGCGCACCTTGGCGATCATCCTGTCCATATCGAAGGGTTTGTCGAATACCGCGGCGAACAGTTCCGGGCACCCGTGGTTGGCCTGGCTAACCTGGCCGCCGCTCATCAAGATGACCGGCAGGTCGCTCAGGTGCAGCTCATCGCGCATCGAGCGCACCAGCTCTTCGCCATTGAGCAGGGGCATCATGTAGTCGGTGATCACCAGCTCGACGCGTTTTTCCTTGAGCGCTTCCAGGGCCTTGAGGCCATTGCTCGCCTTCTCCACCAGATAACCTTCATCCTCAAGGGCGAAGCCGAGGATGTCGGCGATCAGGTATTCGTCATCGACGATCAGAATGGTGTTCATCAGAGGGCCCGTCACCCGCTCCCCTGCGGCACAGGGGCCCCAGAGAGCACGCCGCTGGCGCCCTCGAAGGCCTTGCGCAAGGTGATGCCCTGGGGGCCGAGCAGCAGCTCGTGCAACGCAGGGTCATGGTGGCTGTCACGCACCTTGAGGATCGACAGCATGCGCCGCAGCTGCGACTGCAGCTCGACGAAGCGCATCAGCATCAGGTTGTCGACGATGCTCGACAGGTCCGCTATCGGCGCAGTGATTTCCGAACCGAAGATGTCACGCATTTCCCAGGTCAACAGCACACTGACTTCACGTGCTCGCAGCTCAGCAGTCAAGGCGCGGAAAAACGCGTTGAGCCGCGTCGGGTCGATCGCCAGACGGCTGAAGGCACCCAGGCTGTCGATCACCACACGCTTGCTGCCTTGCGCCTCGACACGTTCAAGCAAGCGCGCGCCAACCTGGTCCAGCAAACCCTCCGTGGTGGGCTGCCAGCACAACTGCAGGGCACCTTCGCGCTCAAGTGCGGCAAAATCGTAGCCCAGCGACGCCGCTTTGAGGCGCAAGCGTTCGGGCGTTTCGTAGAAACCGAAGTGCACCCCTGGCGCCCGCTCGGTACATGCGCCCAGAAATGCCAGGCCCAGGGACGTCTTGCCGATACCGGAAGGCCCCATCAACAGGCTGACCGAGCCAGCGGCCAGCCCGCCACCGCACATTTCATCCAGGCTCATGATGCCTGAAGAGACCCGGCTCAGCGTGGCGTTGCCCTTCTGACTGAGGTGACCGAGCAGCGACTCCAGTCGCGGAAACACATGCATGCCCGCTTCGTCGATCAGGCATTCGTGACGGCCCGACAAGGCTGCGCTGCCACGCGTCTTGCGCAACTGAATGTGGCGTACGGCACGGCTGCCGACCAGTTGCTCGCCCAGCTCGATCACCCCATCGACCATCGTGTGTTCCGGGCTGCCTTCGTCCAGCCGTGCACTGGTCAACAGCAACACGGTGCAGCCGGCAAAAGCTGCGTGGCCTTGCAGTTCCGAGACGAATTTTTTCGTGTCCAGGTGCGTCTGCGCACGCACGCGGGCATTGAGCACACCGTCCACGATGAGTAGGCTGGCCTGCTGGCGCCCGATCTCCTGGCGCAGCAACTTGACCACGGCATCGAGCCCTTCCTGCTCGAGGGCGTCGAAGGCACTGACGAACTGGATCTGGTCGCCAACCAGGCTCGGGTCGAAAAATTCAAGGGTACCCAGGTACTGGAACAGCCGCTCGTGGGATTCACTGAGCAACGTCGCCACCAGCACCCTGCCGCCAGTCTGCACGTGGTGACAGGCCAACTGATTGGCGAGAATGGTTTTACCCGCGCCGGGTGGGCCTTGAATGATGTACGACGCCCCCGCCACCAGCCCCCCCCTGAGCAGCGCATCGAGCCCTTCGATCCCCGTCACCAGCCGCTTGAGTGCCTGTGCCATGGTTTCTACCTGTCGAGTTGGCGATCTGCTTGTGGGTCAGACGTGGGTAAATAGAGACGCATGCAGGTGCCCCTGCCGAGCACGCTGTCGACGCTGATGGCGCCATTGCTCTGCTTGGCGAAGCCATAGACCTGGCTGAGGCCCAGGCCGGTTCCCTTGCCGAATGCCTTGGTGGTGAAGAACGGCTCGAAAATGCGTGGCAGCACGTCAGGGGCGATCCCGCTTCCGCTGTCCTGCACCTCGAAGCACACGAAGCTGCCATGCAACCCCTCCACCTCACCGACAAGCTCGACAACCTCGGCCGCCATACGGATTTGGCCACTGCCCGGGATAGCATCGCGGGCATTGAACAACAGGTTCAGCAGCACCATCTGCAACTGCCCTGCATCCACTTCTATTGATGGCAAGGTTGACGGCAGGTGATGCTCCAGGTCGATGTCACTGGGCAGCGAATGTTCCAGCAGCCCACGGGTGGCGGCGATCAGTTCCAAGGGCGCGACGCGGCTGACATCGAGTTTGCGGTGTCGGGCAAAACTGAGCAGTTGCTGGGTCAGTTCGGTACCCCGCTGCCCGGCGTCGACAATGTGTTGCAGCATACGTTGGATACGCGCCGGGTCCTGAGCGTTCATGGCCAGCCGTGCCGAGCTCAGGATGATGGTCAGCATGTTGTTGAAATCATGCGCCAGCCCACCGGTCAGTTGACCAAGGGCTTCGAGCTTCTGCGCCTGGAACAGCTGGGCACGCACAGCATCGAGCTGCAGCGCAGAATCGCGCCGGTCAGTGATATCCCGGGTAACCTTGGCCAGGCCGACGATCTGCCCGAGATCGTCACGGATCACGTCCAGCGCGGCCATCGCCCAGAATTGCGAGCCGTCCTTGCGCACGCGCCAGCCCTCATCCTGCGCCACCCCCTGCTCCAGCGCTTGGCGCAGCAGGCGTTCGGGGCGCCCTTCGGCACAATCCTGAGGGGTGAAGAACAACGAGAAATGCCGGCCGATCACTTCATCTGCGCGGTAGCCCTTGATCCGTTCGGCGCCAGCGTTCCAGGAAACCACGCGCCCATCCGGGTCGAGCATGTAGATGGCGTAGTCCACCACCGACTGAACCAGTTGTTCATAGCGGTGAGCGGGAATGACGGGGTGATCGAGGCAGTCAGCTGAAACCATGCAAACTCCACAGGCACAGCGGGAGGTAGAAAATAGGCCTAACCAGCAGTGTCACCCTGCATCCGCCCTGTGGCAACTGTTTGTCAGCGGTCACGGTCGACCAGTACAGGGCTCACTCGACGCGGCAGCGCCACCTTGAGCAGCCACAGGCCCACCAGCAGAATGCCGCCGCCGCCCGCCAAAGCCATCATGCGTTGGGGTTGCGGGTGCTCGGCGTCAAACCCTAGCATCAGCAAATAACCGCCGAGGCTGATGAGGCTCACATAGAGAAACGCCCCCAGCAGTGTCACCAGGGCGAACAACAGACGCCATATAAACCGCGGGCGCACCACACGACCACTTGCATCGGACGAACTGGCCCGAGTCATCGCTTCATAACCATTGGATCCAAATGAGGGGCAACAGTGGCGTAATGACAGCAAGGTGTCAATCACCCATTCGAGCACCCTTCACACCCTTGATCATAGGTGCTGCGGTTGACTCAACTATAACAATGGGTTATAAAGCGCGCTTGAATGCAAGGCTCTTCTACTTAAAAGCATTGACTTAGAAGCATGCCGGTCGCTCAGACCCATTCAAGTGCGAGTGTGGTGGAATTGGTATACACAGCAGACTTAAAATCTGTCGGCGTGAGCCTTGCGGGTTCGAGTCCCGCCACTCGCACCAAATTCCTTCGAAAAGGCGCCCTTGTGGCGCCTTTTTTCGTCCTGCGGAAATTCCCGGCGCAACTGCTAGAGTGGAGTTTGTCCCCGTCCACTGGAACGCCGCCATGCGCTACTCCCTGTTCGATGGTCAACGCGACGTCATCATCCTGATTGCCCGCATACTGTTGATGATTCTGTTTGTTGTATCCGGCTGGGCCAAACTGACTGGTTTTGAAGGTACGGTCAGCTACATGACATCACTAGGCGCGCCTGCGCCAATGCTTGCCGCAGCAGTTGCAGTGGTGATGGAGTTCTTTGTCGCCATCGTGCTGATTCTGGGGTTCTATACCCGCCCACTGGCATTTCTGTTCGCACTGTTCGTGCTGGGCACCGCGCTGATCGGCCACCCGTTCTGGAACATGGTCGACCCCGAACGCAGCGCCAACATGACTCAGTTCCTGAAAAACTTGAGCATCATTGGCGGCTTGTTGTTGCTGGCAGTGAGCGGCCCCGGGCGTTTCTCGCTGGACCGCCGTTGACTCAATCGTCTTCGCAGTCGTCGTGCCAGGCTGGGTGATCACGGTCCTCGTCATCGAGATCATCCAGCGTTTCCTCATCTTCTTCGACTTCGTCTAGCGCGCCTTGGGCATCTGCTTCGTACTCGATGTCGTCGTAGAGGAATTCGTGGTCGAGCAGGTGGTCATGCTCGGGTTCGTGCAGGTCGTCTTCGTCGCGCATGCTGGCTCCTGGATTGGCGGGAGGCCTATATAGGCTGAACAGTGGGCAAGGTCAATGGATGGCCGCTTAATGCTGGGTTAACCGGGCGCGGGCAGTCTGCAGGCTCTCCCTTCAAGCGTTCCTTGCCCGCCATTTAATGGCGGGCTTTTTTTGCGCGGGGGGTTTGTTGATGACGGGGAAGCACCTGGCTTGAATACCCGCAGCAAACGACAGCCGTATGACACCCTCTTCACATATTATCGACAACCTGCTTGGCACACTGGCCTTGCTCCGTACGTTCTTTAGCCCGCCCATTGTCGGCGGGCTTTTCTTTTGCCGCTTAATAACTGCCTGACGCCATGTTGGGCCTAGCCCCTTTCCTCGCTCCAACCACTATGCGGCGTCACCCAGAAAACACGCTAAGCTCAGCTATCCGATGCCTTGGTAATCGGCGTTTCAACGCGCTTGCCCATCGTCGCTCTGGCGATCCACACCGACGAGCCTATTTGGCTCAAAGAGGGTGTTCCAATGGCGACAATCGAGACAAAAGCGTTCGCTAGAGGGCTGCTGAAGGTTGAAAACGCTTGGCAGGCCTATGTCCTGTCGCGCAAGTCCACCCAGGGGCTTGCCGGCCTGGAGCTGATGGCCGCGCAGGCGGAGTGCGACCGCGACTTTATCAGGTTCCAAAATCAGAGCCAGCAGTTCTACGCCGAAGTGCGCAAGCGTATTGGCGACGCTGAAAAGCTGGAGGTGGACAGGGCGCTGTATCCTCAGCATTTCCCCACACGCCCATCAGCAGACAGCTGAAAGCCCACAAAAAAACCGGCCACTGGCCGGTTTTGCTTTAACGTCTCAAACGCAAGGCCTAGCCCTTCGAATTGGACCACCTGGCCGAAGGCTGCCTGGGGCCGACGCGATCGGAAGCGCCAATACCGGAAGCCACCTCCTGGATGGACCCGCCTTTTGAGAGGAATACTTTGATCTGCTCGTCGAGCCGCAGGTGGGCTTTGTGCGTGGGGGACTGATGGGAGGCATTCATGACTGAACCTCGATAGGGAAGTCACTGGAATGCAGCAACTCGTTTGTCACTATACGCCTCATCCGTCACTGACGGGGTGAATTCCCCTGCCCGCCCCAACTGCCAGCAGTTAAAGAGCCTCCATCCGCCGGTCACCGGAAGGCGGCGGCGCTTTCAAGATGTGGGAAAAGCTCCCGGTCAAGCCGAACCGAAGCTCTTTGGGCATCACGAACGTGAAGTGGATCAGCCATGAGCCATCGCCGAGCAACAACGTTTCGCTTCGGTATCGTAGGACTTCCGCTTCGCTTATGCCGATCGCTACTGCGACTTCCTGATTGCTGGGCTTGCGATCCATTGAGATGACTCCCTCCGACATTGCGCCGGGAAGCCATCAATACTCCTCCTCCGGCTACATAAGCGCTACTTAAAAATTTGCCTACCCGTGTGTGGGCACAGAGGGTGCTTACACCGTCAGTGTTCTGCAGCACGAGCGGTGCTACGCTGCGGGCGACTTCGCCACCCAAGGAGCAGGGAATGAGTTTTGACTGGCACGCAGGGCCGATCACCCGTGCAACCCCGCTGGACAAGAACTACCGCAACACGCAGAAGGTCCGGCAGTTCATGGTCGGCGAATGCGGCGATGGCTTCAAGTTCGATCGCACCTTCATGGCCTGGATCAAGGGCGGCGAGCCCGTAACACTGGGCGACGTTGCTGATGAATGGCTGCGTAGAAGAGCAGTTCTATCTGATATGGCCGGCGTTGATGATCATCGCCATGAAGGTCGGAGGTAAGCGCCTGCTGGTGGCAACCGGCGTCATTCTCGCTATCGGTTCCTTCGCGGTGAGTGAGTACTTCCTGGCTCGCGCCCCCTCGTTCGCTTATTACATGCTGCCTTCCAGGGCAGGCGAACTTCTGGTCGGTGCCCTTCTGTTCCTGTGGCAGGACTCGCGACGCATCCCTGCCTCCGCTGCCAACTTGGCAGGTGCAGTGGGCCTGGCCATGGTTGCCGGATCGATTCTCTATCTTGACGAGAAGAATGGTTTCCCTGGCGTTCGGTCGATTACTCCGTCCCTGGGCACGGCACTCGATCTGTTGGGCAACACATCGAAGATTGAACGGATGAGCATTTAAACTGCCATCTCTGCAAGCCCGCCACCTCGGCGGGCTTGCACTTTTACAGTCTGACCTGGCCGGGATGCCTTGCTCTTGCACATTGAGTCTTAGACATGACCATGGTCAGGCAGTTGAGGAATAGTCTGTCCGTTGGCCAAAGCACTGGCTTCAAGCTTCGCACGCTCCGCGCTTAGAAAAACATAAGCGGCTTGCAGTGTAGTGATCTTCGTTTGAATCTCGGCCATCTTGGCGGCTACCAAAACCACACCGCGCGCGCAATCGATGTTATTACCCCGCCTGGCCGCAAGAATTTCCCCAATCTCTGCGAGTGAAAAACCTCCGCTCTGCGCACTCTGAATGAAGGCTAAATCGACAACGGTCTGTTCGCTGTAGCTGCGGTAGTTGTTGGCTTGTCGATGGGGCACGATAAGGCCGAGCTGTTCGTAATAGCGCAATGCGTGGCGGCTGATCCCACTCCGGCGCTCCAACTCACCAATGTTCACGGTAAAAAATCCTTGACTGTAGAGTAGGCTCTACACCTTAGCCTGCGCCGATCAGCTAAACAAGGATTCAGTCATGAGTGCGGAATGCTTCATCACAGGTGGCAGTGGGTTTGTGGGGCAACATCTACTGAGCCGTATTACGGCGAAAGGGCACAAGACCTGGGTGCTTATGCGCACCCCTGGAAACATAGAGCGTCTCAGGGAACAGGTAGGCCAACTGGGAGGTAACCCTGCGCTTATCCATGCCGTTGAGGGCGATATCAGCAGGGAGGGGCTTGGACTCAGCGAGGCAGACAAGCAAAACGTGTCTTCGGCCACTGTGATTTTCCACCTCGCTGCGCAATTCTCCTGGGGACTGACACTGGAGCGTGCTCGCGCAATTAATGTTCAGGGTGCTCTGAGCGTGGCCAAGCTTGCGGCTAGCCAACGCATCCGACTGCTGATGGTGGGCGGTTTCATGCTACAAAACCTTACCCACCTCAACAGTATCGGAGTTGATATCACATGCCCCGAGAACACAGACTGGCCTGCGGTCTACGCCCGTGTAGGTGGCTATGAAGGCAGCAAACTCGAATCCCATTTTGCTGTCATCCGCTACATGCAAGACGCAGACGCGGATTACACGATTGTTCATCCTGCTACGGTGTGTGGCCACAGCGAGAACGGACATATCTTGGAAGGCCAACCGTTTTCCGAACTGATTCGAAACCTGGCACAAGGCCAGTTCAAAGCTGTACCCGGCTCTGTCAGGCATTGGTTACCATTAGTCAGCGTCGATTACCTGGTGAAGATGATGATTTGCGTGGCCTTCGACCCCTTCATGGCCAACCGTCAGGTCCTGGCGCTCTATGAGCGAACACCGAGCTTACAAGGGATGCTTCTGCAGATCGCAAAAACGCTAGACGTCAAGGCACCCCGCCGCCATGTACCAATAGGGTTGCTCAGGTCGCTATTGACCATTCCCGGACTGGCGACCCGGTTCGCGATCAGCGCCGAGTCATTAAATTTTATTCAGGTGCAGCGCTTCGATATGGGTATGAGTAGACAACTGGAACGGAAGTATCAATTAACCCATCCCAACATGACACGTGCTATCGAGAACACGGTGCGCTACGTCAAGGACTACGTGACGAAGCCATAATCTAGCCCTTTACAGAGATGCTTGCCCTCTGCGCACATTGGCATTTATTGCTGCCCTTTATGCACTCTATTTTCTTCGCAGACCAAATAGTTAATTTCAGACCGTTTGGTTGGTCAAAAGGATCGACACTTAGCCTCGCCCACGAGCAATCCAGCATACATTAACAAGGAATGTACTGATGCAATCTCAATTCGGCAAAGGTGTCCTCTTTGCACTCTGCGCCGCTGCACTGAATGCAACAATCGGAGTATTCAGCAAGGTGCTGATGAACAGTGGGTTCAGCCCCAGCAGTATCGCCCTGATAAAGACCGTACTCGGCTGCCTACTGCTGTCAGTCTTGCTGCTGTTCCTCAAGCGGCCTTGGCATACGGCTAAGTGGCTCCATGCAGCCGTCTGCGCCTTTCTCGGCATTTTCGTGTTGTTCCACTTTGAAACCTCGGCCTATAACCATTACGCCGCAGCGGGCGTGGTGGTGATCCTGATGGCAAGTGCTTCCATTTCTTCGTTATTACTGGGCCGGATAGTCCTCAAGGACCCAATCACCGCCAACGCAGCGGTAGGTGCCGGATTGACGATAGCCGGTATTGCCGTGGTTTTTGGAGCAGACCTGGAACAAGGTTTTTCGCTGCAAGGCGCAGTGCTCGCGTCGATTGGAGGCTGCGGTTATGGCGCGTTTTCGGTTGCCATGAAGCGCATGGGCGTTTCTGGAGGACTGCATTTCACTCGGCAGCTATTGTTTTTCGGGAGTCTTTACCTGCTGATGCCGGCTGCAACCAATGGGTTCATCATGGGAGAGCTGTCACGGGTGGCGGTCATGGCTTTGGTGGCCCTGGCTGCATTGCCGACCATCCTCGGTTTCTTCTGCACCACCAAGGCCATCGAGTATTTAAAGCCATCACAAGTTCAAGCACTGGAACTGACTGAACCGCTGTTTGCCGCACTTCTGGCGTTCGTGGTCCTTAATGAGGTACCGCGAGACACGTTGTACTGGGGGGCCGGGCTCATCCTCACTGGACTGTGTTTCTCAAACGAATTGATCCGATTAGGCAAGAAGACAGCACAGCCGTCTGCGGTGTAATTCGCTTTTGGAGTCAGCACTCGGCGCACACACCAAGCGCATCTATCGCCGAACGGGTGAGCGCGTAAGCCCCACCAAGCAATGGCCAGATTCGGAACTGACGAAGGACGGGCGTTACCAGGTCTTCGGCTCTGACTTCTTGTACGAGCCACCGGTCATGCACTTTTCGACCAGGTCTTCCCGGGCCTTGTTGTCTGGAAGCGTTTTGAGGTAGTCCGGCTGGCAGTGTTCGGCAGTGGGCTCGTAGGCGGCAGTATCGGCGGCTTCTTCTTTGCAGCCGGCCAAGCCCATAGCAAGTGCAGCAGCGAGCATTGTGGTAAGGGTGCGCTTCATGAGGTTCCTTCCTGTGAAATGGGCGGGCGTTATACCAAAGATCGAAATGCCCTGCAAAACGTGGCGCAGTGCCATCAACCAGCCAGCGCCCTACCCTATCCAACCATAACGCCTCACCAGAGATGGCGGCACCTGCATCATCAATTCCATGCGCAGGGACGATATGGCGCGCGTTTACCGCCGCGTCGGCGCCATCGCCAACCCCTCGAAAGGCTGAAGTTTCGAAACTCCACCTCTGTAGATTCGGAACCCCTGTCTTTTTCGACCCACAAAGAAAAACCCCGCAGACGTTAATCTGCGGGGCTTTCGAATAATGGAGGCCGAGGTCGGAATCGAACCGGCGTAGACGGATTTGCAATCCGGAGCATAACCACTTTGCTACTCGGCCTCAAAGTTTGGAGTTAGCCGCTTGCGCCTTTCTATCTCCTTGAAACACTGAACCTTTTTCAAAGTTCGCTGCGTTTCGATGGGCGCCATTATGTCTGCATTCAATGAACCTTGCAACCCCCTGAACAGAAAAAAATTTCAAGGGGTTCAAGGTGTTAGCGCAAGCGGCCGAGCTTGCTCCAAAGCCCCACCACGGTGTTCTCCACCGTGCCGCTGGCGGCCATGCCGATGCGTTCCTGCAGGCTCTTGCGCTCAGCAAAGTGCAAGTGGAACAGGTTGGCGTTGCGGGCGCGGTCGCTCAGGTATTCGTCGCTGGTCTGCAGCTCGTCCACCAGCTTGCGGTTAAGCGCTGCCACGCCCAGCCAGACTTCGCCGGTGGCCACTTCGTCCATGTGCAGCTGTGGCCGATAGCGGGCGACAAAATCCTTGAACAGCTGGTGGGTGATGTCCAGGTCTTCCTGGAACTTCTCCCTGCCCTTCTCGGTGTTTTCACCGAACACCGTGAGGGTGCGCTTGTATTCGCCGGCGGTGAGCACCTCGAAATCGATGTTGTGCTTCTTCAGCAGACGATTGACGTTGGGCAGTTGCGCCACCACACCAATCGAACCCAGCACGGCAAAGGGTGCGCTGACAATCTTCTCGCCAATGCAGGCCATCATGTAACCACCGCTGGCCGCCACCTTGTCGATGCACACGGTCAGCGGGATGCCTGCCTGGCGAATACGCGCCAGTTGCGAAGCGGCCAGGCCATAGCTGTGCACCAGGCCACCGCCGCTTTCGAGCCGCAGCACCACCTCGTCACGCGGGGTGGCGAGGGTCAGCAGGGCGGTGATCTCGTTGCGCAGGCTCTCGGTGGCCGAGGCTTTGATGTCGCCATCGAAATCGAGCACGAAGACCCGGCTCTTTTCTTCAGCCTTGGCTTTTTTCTGCTGTTTTTCCGCCTTTGCCTGCTGCTTGCGCAAGGCCTTGAGCTGGGCCTTGTCGAGCAAACCCGACTCCAGGCGCTCGCGCAGCTCTTTATAGAACTCGTTCAGACGCGTGACCTGCAGCTGCCCGCCCGGTTTGCGCCGCCCTTTGCCGCGCAAACCGGCAATAGCCGACAACACCACCAGGATGGCAATCACCAAGGTGGCGGTTTTAGCGAGAAAGCTTGCGTATTCGGCAAGAAACTCCACGTTGACTCCTTCAAAGACTGGCGCCAGTTCAGCGCGTAACTGCTACAAGCATACCGGTGCGCCTGAGGCGCTGCCAGCCGGTGTAAACGCTGGCAACACAGTTCAAACAACCTTTTCAAACGCTTGTATGTTTTTTCGTTGACAGCCTGTGTGGCACATCCTAACCTCGCAGCAACCTCCAACAGGCCGGATACCTTCGTGGGCAACCTCTACCTGATCCGACATGGCCAAGCCTCCTTTGGTGCCGAAGACTACGACGTCCTCTCAGCCGTCGGTGTGCGTCAGAGCCAGGCCCTGGGCGAACACCTGGCTCAGCTCGGTGTGCGGCTGGATCGTTGCGTGGCCGGCGACCTGCGCCGTCAGCAGGATACCGCACGCCTGGCGTTGGAGGCCTTGCACGCCAGTGGCTGCGCGGTACCGACTGTAGAGACCGACGCGGCGTTCAATGAATTCGATGCCGACGGGGTGATCCACGCCCTGCTGCCGGGGCTGATGGAGCACGAACCCAACGCCCTGCACATCTTGCGCAATGGCGCGCAGCACCGCAGTGAATTCCAGCGCCTGTTCGCCTTGATGGTGCAGCGCTGGCACGATGGCGAGCATGCCGACGACGGCCTGGAGACCTGGCAGGCCTTCACCGCCCGCGTCCAGAAGGGCTTGCAGCGTGTGCTCGAAGCCGCAGGCAGTGGCGACAACATCGCCATCTTCACCTCCGGCGGCACCATCGCCGCCCTGCTCCACCTGGTCACCTGCATTACCCCCAGCCAGGCTTTCGCACTGAACTGGCAAATTATCAACACGTCGCTCAGCCAGCTGAAGTTCCGCGGCCGCGACGTGGCACTGGCTTCCTTCAACAGCCAAGCCCATGTGCAGCTGTTGAGGGCGCCGGAGCTCATCACCTACCGATGAGCCCGGCTTGTTGTGTCCCTGCGGGGACGTGAAAATCACTCTATAAGGAATGCGCCATGACCTCCGTAGCTGATGCCGTTAAGAAGATGCAAGAGAAGTTCAACCCAGCCGCTGCCGCCGGCCTGGACCTGGTGTTCGGCTTCGACATCACCGACGAAGGCAAAAAGTACGCGCTGATCGTCAAAGACGGTACCTGCGACATCCAGGAAGGCGAGAACCCAGACGCCAACTGCACCCTGGTGCTGGACAGCGAGACCCTCAAGGGTATCGTCAGTGGCGAGACCGACGGCATGCAGGCCTTCATGGGCGGCAAGCTGCGCGTCGAGGGCGACATGATGCTGTCGATGAAACTGAGCGAGCTGTTCCCTTCCTGAGTGACGGGCACGCCGAGCGATGAAAAAACCGAAGCCTGACCGGCTTCGGTTTTTTTTTGCCCACCCCATCAAGGCGATTGATCCACTTGCAACACCCTTGTCTATATGACTACTAGGACGCTTGTTCCAGTTCCCGCAGGCCATTAAATTAGCCAATAGTCCTTGCGATCGATTATAAGGAAAACGCATGACGCTCACCGATCAGTCCACCCAGGTACGCCCCGGCGAAGAACTCGACGCGGCCGTCATCGACCCTTATCTCAAGGCCCATATCCCCGGCCTGGCGGGTTTGCCGAGCATCAGCCAGTTCCCTGGCGGCGCCTCCAACCTCACCTACCTGGTCAGCTACCCGGGCCGCGACTTTGTACTGCGCCGGCCGCCGTTCGGCCACAAGGCCAAGTCGGCCCACGACATGGGCCGCGAGTTCCGCATTCTCAATCAGCTCAACGATGGCTTCCCGTACTGCCCCAAGGCGTACGTGCACTGCACCGACGAGCGCCTGATAGGCGGCGAGTTCTACGTGATGGAGCGGGTCAAGGGCATCATCCTGCGCTCGGACATCCCCGCTGAACTCAACCTTGACGTTGCCAAGACCGAAGCCCTGTGCAAAAGCTTCATCGACCGCCTGGTGGAACTGCACCAAGTCGATTACCAGGCCTGCGGGCTGGCCGACCTGGGCAAACCGGAAGGCTATGTGCAGCGCCAGGTCGAGGGCTGGACCAGCCGCTATGCAAAAGCTATCACCGAGGATGCGCCACGCTGGGAGCAGGTCATCGCCTGGCTGCACGAGAAGATGCCCGCCGACCATCCGCGCCCCGGCATCGTGCATAACGACTACCGCTTCGACAATGTGATCCTCGACGCCGACAACCCGATGCGCATCATCGGCGTGCTGGATTGGGAGATGGCCACAATTGGCGACCCGCTGATGGACCTGGGCAACAGCCTGGCCTACTGGATCGAAGCGGGTGACCCGGCGCCGATGCAACTGATGCGCCGCCAACCCAGCAACGCCCCTGGGATGCTGAGCCGTCGCCAGTTCGTCGATTACTACGCCGAGCGCGCCGGTATCCGCCTGGACAACTTCGATTACTACTATTGCTATGGCCTGTTCCGCCTCGCCGGCATCGTGCAACAGATCTACTACCGCTACTACCACGGCCAGACCCAGGACAAGCGCTTCGCTCAGTTCATCCACATGAACCGGCTGCTGGAGCAGATGGCCTTGAAGGTCATCGCCAACACCACGCTCTGACGACAGACAACAAGGAAAACAGCATGTCCAAGACCCACTTGTTCGACCTTGACGGCAAGATCGCCTTCGTTTCCGGCGCCAGCCGCGGCATCGGTGAAGCCATTGCCCACCTGCTGGCCCAGCAGGGCGCCCACGTGATCGTCTCCAGCCGCAAGCTGGACGGCTGCCAGCAGGTCGCCGAGGCGATCATTGCCGCTGGGGGCAAGGCAACTGCAGTGGCCTGCCACATCGGCGAGATGGAGCAGATCCAGCAGGTGTTCGCCGGTATCCGCGAACAGTTCGGGCGCCTGGATATCCTGGTCAACAACGCCGCCACCAACCCGCAGTTCTGCAACGTGCTGGACACCGACCTGAACGCCTTCCAGAAGACCGTGGACGTCAACATTCGTGGTTACTTCTTCATGTCGGTGGAAGCCGGCAAGCTGATGCGCGAACACGGCGGCGGCAGCATCATCAATGTGGCGTCGATCAACGGCGTCTCGCCGGGGCATTTCCAGGGCATCTATTCGGTGACCAAGGCGGCGGTGATCAACATGACCAAGGTCTTCGCCAAGGAATGTGCGCAGTTCGGCATCCGCTGCAATGCGCTGCTGCCAGGCCTGACTGACACCAAGTTCGCCTCGGCACTGGTGAAGAACGACGCCATCCTCAACGCTGCCCTGCAGCAGATCCCGCTCAAGCGCGTGGCCGACCCCAAGGAAATGGCCGGCGCGGTGCTGTACCTGGCCAGCGATGCCTCCAGCTACACCACCGGCACCGCACTCAACGTCGACGGCGGTTACCTGTCCTGATCAGGCCTTGATTGCCTGCAGGGTGTAGCTCAAAGGCAGGCGTGACGGCTGCTGGCGCAAGCGCCACTCGCCGTCGGCACCTTTGTCCATCTGGCCCGGCAGCGCCTCCCAAGGGATGCTCTGGTGCTCGACCAGAGCTGTCAGTTGCAGCCCATGCGCCAGCAACGCACTGATCACCTCGCCCAGGCCGTGGTTCCACTCATGGGTCTCGGTGTGGACCAGGCGCTGATCGGTTTCGACGTACGTCTGGTCGTTATGCCAGACCGTCGGAGTGTCGTGCTCGAAGTACGGATACTCGATCAACAGGCGGCCCTGATGGTCTTCGTTGACCGCCATCAGCATCGGGTGGCCATCGCGCAGGAACAACCGCCCACCCGGTTTGAGCAGGGCTGCCACCGTACGCGCCCACGGTTCGATGTGGGGCAGCCAGCAGAGTGCGCCGATGCCGGTATAGACCAGGTCGAAGCTACCTGCGGGCAACACCTGGTCGGCGGCATAGACATCCGACTCTACATAGTCGATCGGCACCGCGCAGCGCTCGGCGAGTGCCCGCGCCTCGGCCAGCGAAGCCCCGGAGTAATCCAGGCCGCAGACCATCGCGCCCAGGCGGGCGAGCGAGAGGGTATCGGTACCGATGTGGCACTGCAGATGAACGGTGTTGAGCCCGCTGATATCGCCTAGCAACGGCAGGTCGAAGCGAACGGTTTCGGAAAGATGCGCCGGGTGCTCGACGAGCCGTTCGACCTCATAGTCTTTCGAGGCCGCATGCAAAGGGGCTCGTTCGTCCCAACTGCTGCGGTTGAGTTGCAGTGATCGGTCCATGCTTACGTCCTTGTCTACGTGTCAGGTCTCGGCAGCCCTGGTCAGGCCTTCATCATTACAGGCAGGTCGCCGCCGCCGCGCGCCGTTGCAGGGCCACACTGTCATTGTTTTGCGCGTAGTAGTCGACCCGCGTTCCATCTGCTTGCGGATAGATATCCACGAACGCTTCGGCATCGCGGGTATACACCGTGAAACCACCCTGCTTGCGCGGCTCCAGGTAGCCACTGGCATCAACCCCGAACACCGCCTCTTCCTGCCAGCTGAACTGGATGCACTGGGCCACCAGCGCGGGCGCCTTGTGCGAATCGAGCTGCGCGGTCGGCTTGCCGCCACGTGCCGTTTCCATGGTCGCAGAAGCACAACCGACCAGCATCAGTACCGCGGCCATCGGCAGAATTGCTCGCATGTTCAACCCTCAGGGCAAAAAAGAAAGCGACTCTAGCACTGGCAGGCACTGCGAGTGAATTGTTGGCGGCACGCCGCTGTCGCAGTAAGGACATGCCGTCACAAGGAAACCGCCATGAAACTGCATCACCTGCTGCCTTCACTGCTGCTCGCCGCCCTGCCCTGCCTGCCGCTTGCCGCCTCTGCCGCGCCCTCGGCCGAAGAAAGCATCACCGGGCCGGAAACCCACAACCGCGAACTCAAGGTAGGTGACAAGGCCCCCGACCAATACAAACGCGATGACCAGACGGTAAAAGACTGGAAAGCCAAAGGCCTGCCGGCCCCCGAAAAGGAAAGCCACTGGGTGCGCATGGGCGAGCACTATGTGCTGGTGCAGATCACCAATGGTGTGGTCCTGGCCATCCACCCCGCGTCCTGACCCTGCCGAGCTACACATAGGCCGCCATGTGCACCGTGTTGCGCCCGGCGGCCTTGGCCTGGTACAGCGCTGCATCGGCCTGGGCAAGCAGGCTGGCCGTGTTGTCGTTGGCGCCGGGCACACTGCACCACAATCCGACACTGAAACGCAGCTCGATTTCATCGCTGGCAAAGCGTGCGGGGCTGCGGGCAATGGCCTCACGCAAGCCCTGCAGCGCCGCCATTGCGCCAACGCGGTCGGTTTCGGGCAACAGCAGCAAAAATTCCTCGCCGCCATAGCGGCCCAGGCTGTCTCCCTGACGCAAGCGTTGCTGCAACTGGCGCACGCAATGGCACAGCACCTCGTCACCGGCCAGGTGCCCGTACAGGTCGTTGATGCGCTTGAAGTGATCGATGTCGATCATGGCCACGGCCAGGCTGCTCTGCGCGTCCCGGGCGCGGTCCAGCTCGACGACGAAGCGCTCGAGGATCGCCCGGCGATTGTAGGTACCCGTGAGCACATCGCGCAGGGCCAGGTGCTGCAGGCGTGATTCGCTGCGTTCCTTTGCCATCAGCACCAGCCCGATCGAATACATCATCACCGTGGCCGTGCCGATTGCCACCGAAATGCTTTGCTTGAGGTTACTGGTGTCGTAGCGCATTTCCACGGCCGTGCCATTGGCCACAGCCACGGCGCGCATGCCCAGCCCGACCAGGCTGATCAGCGCACCGATCTGCAGCAGCAGGTGCGCCCTGCCCGGCCGCTCGACGTAACGCCGCGCCCAATACAGGATCATCGAACACTGCAGCATCAGCACCAGCGTCGCCAGCAACATGCGGGGCTCAAGGGTATCGAGCAGCAGCATCAGCCCCAAAAGCATGACGGCGGGAATGACGAAGATCATCCGCCACGGGATCACTTGCTCGCGCACCCGGAACAGGCTGGCCGAATAGAACGCCAAGGCCAGGGACAGCAGGCTGTTGCCCAAGCCATAGCTGACCCACAACGGCGCTTGGGCATAGAGCGTGTAGCACACATAGGCCAAGGCATGCACCAGCAGCCCGCAACCGGTCAGCATCAGGTTGTCGCGGCGGTTGCTGCGCCCGACCAGCAGCAGGCAGAAGGCCAGAATGGTTGCAACCAGGGCAACGGCGGCGAACAACGTGGGGGTGTGGGCGATCATCGTGATTCACCGTGTGGCAGTTTGCCGTCTTGGCTGCGGCTTGCTGTGCAGTTTAGTGGCCGACCCGCGGCTCGGCCATGACCGAGCGGGACAGAACAGCAGCCGGCAGGCACGCCGCCGATCGCGCGCCTGACAAAATTTTGCCTGCCAAGGAAACCAAATGGACCGTTCCCAGTCTCAGGAAGTGCCCCGTAAACCTTTGCGGATCAAGGACCTATATCGTGATGACCCGCCTTGCAAGCTTCTCGTTGGTTGCCGCCATCCTGCTGACCGCTGGTTGCCACAGCCATCGCTACCATGACGACGACGATGGCTGGCGTGATCGCGACCGTGGCCAGCGCCACCATCATCGGCATGACCGCGACGATGACGATGACCACCGTCAATACCGCGGTGACCGCTACTACCGCTGAAGCGTCTTTGCACCCCTGACCCGCCGCCCGTTGCGCGGCACCTTTACCTGATGATTCCTTTTGAGGTTCGTACCATGCGTCTGACTCTGCCTTCCCTTGCTCTCGGCCTGCTGCTGTGCCAGGGCGCTTTCGCCGGTGACGGTACCGCCGCCATTGGCGGTGGCCTGGGTGGTGTACTGGGTAACGTTGTCGGTCAACAGATCGGCGGCAGCACCGGCGCTGCGATTGGTGCCGGTGTCGGCGGCGCGGCCGGCAGTGCGGTAGGCGCACGCAAGGGCAACCGCACCGAAGCCGCCATCGGCGGTGGCCTGGGTTCGGCGGGTGGTTCGCTGCTGGGCGGCAAGGTCGGTGGCTCTGCCGGTTCGACCATCGGTGCCGGCCTGGGCGGTGCTGCAGGGGGTGCCATCGGCAACCACCTGGGCGACAACAACGGCAAGAAGCACCGCCGTCACCGCCACTGATCCAGGTGACCAAGGGGTTGCTCGGCAGCCCCTTTTGCTTGTGAAACCCTGCAGCACGTCAACACACCCTTCACCGCAAGCTGGCACACTGGCTGCTACTGTCTACCGTGCCCCCGTGTGAAGGAACACCCCCTCCCCATGAACCAAGAGCTGCTCTGGGTCCTCGGCCTGCTGGCCATCGTCGTCGTCCTCTTCATCATCAACCGCCCGCGCATGGACGTGGTCGCGCTGATGGTGATTCTCGCCCTGCCGTTATCGGGCATCCTTACCGTGGAACAGGCCCTGGCCGGCTTCAGCGACCCCAATGTGGTGCTGATCGCTGCCCTGTTCGTGATCGGCGAAGGCCTGGTACGCACCGGCATCGCCTACCGCATTGGCGAGTGGATGAGCGAGCGGGCCGGCAACAGTGAAGCGCGCCTGCTGGTATTGCTGATGGTGGCGGTAGCGGGGTTGGGCTCGGTGATGAGTTCGACCGGGGTGGTGGCGATCTTCATACCGGTGGTGCTGAGCATCGCCGCGCGCCTCAAACTGTCACCCAGCCGCCTGATGATGCCCTTGAGCTTCGCCGGCCTGATCAGCGGCATGCTCAGCCTGGTGGCCACGCCCCCCAACGTGGTGGTGCACAGTGAACTGGTGCGCCATGGCGAGCAGGGCTTCAACTTCTTCAGCTTTACCCCGTTCGGCCTGGTGGTGCTTGTGCTGGGCATCGGCTACATGCTGCTGACGCACCACTGGCTCAATGGTGAAGTGCGCAAGGACGGCCGCGTGGAAACCCGCCGTACGCTGCTCGACCTGGTGCTGGACTACAAGCTCAACGGCCGCGAGCGGCGCCTGCGCATCCGCCCCCACTCGCCGCTGATCGGCCATACCCTGGGCGAGCTGGAGCTGCGCACCCGGCATGGCGCCAACGTGATCGGCATCGAACGCCAGCACAAGTTCACCACGCGGGTCATCGCGGCCGACTCCAACACCGTGCTGCACCAAGGTGACGTGCTGTTGCTCGACCTGTTCGCCAACCGCGACGACCTGCGCAGCCTGTGCCAGACCATGCAACTGGAACCCCTGCACTTCAAGGCGGCGTACTTCATCGACCAGTCCCAGGAGCTGGGCATGGCCGAAGTGTCGCTGCCTCCCGGCTCGCAGTTGGTCGGCAAGAGCATCCTCGAGCTGGCGTTCCGTAGCCGCTTCGGCCTCAACGTGGTGGGTTTGCGCCGTGAACAGGCCGCCATCGAAGAGCAACTGGTGGAAGAAAAGCTGCGCCTGGGCGATACGCTGCTGGTGGTCGGCCCCTGGAAAGCCGTGCGTCAACTGCAAAGCAACCCCCACGACTTTTTGGTGTTGAGCCTGCCTGCCGAAGTCGATCAGGTCGCCCCGGCCCGCAGGCGCGCACCTCAGGCCTTGCTGAGCCTGGCGGTGATGGTCGGCCTGATGGTCAGCGGCGCGGTGCCCAATGTCATCGCCGCCTTGATCGGCTGCCTGTTGATGGGCGCGGGCCGCTGCATCGACATGAACAGCGCTTACCGGGCCATCCATTGGCAGAGCCTGGTACTGATCGTCGGTATGCTGCCCTTCGCCCTGGCCCTGCAGAAAACCGGCGGTATCGACCTGGCAGTGACCGGCCTGGTCAGCTTGCTCGGCGACGCCGGGCCCAGGGCCATTCTGGCCTGTCTGTTTGCCGTGACCGCAGTGATCGGCCTATTCATCTCCAACACCGCCACCGCCGTGCTGATGGCACCGGTAGCAATCAGCACCGCCACGCAGTTGGGCATGTCGCCCTACCCGTTCGCCATGACTGTGGCCCTCGCCGCATCGGCAGCGTTCATGACGCCCGTCTCGTCACCCGTCAACACCCTGGTGCTCGGGCCTGGGCAGTACCGCTTCGGTGACTTCGTCAAAGTCGGCGTCCCTTTTACCTTGCTGGTGATGCTGGTCACCGTACTGATGGTGCCGTGGTTCTTCGGCTTGTGATGAAATCGACAGGGGGTGCAGGCAATTTGCCATTATCCAGCCGGATCGCGGCAGATTGACACCCACTGCCCTGTGGAAACACACTGATACGTAATTGCCCCAGGTGCTTCAAGGCGTTGTCCTGGATTTCGTTTCCGCTTGCCGGTCGAGTTCATGGTTTTTCCAGCCCAATCGCGCTTGTTGTCCTACGTCGCTCTGCTTTGCCTGACCTTTGCCTTGACCCTGGGCGGCATCCTGGCACGCCCGATCGAGTCCCTGTCGCTGTTCTGGCCAGTCAATGCGGTAATGGTCGGCGTGCTGTTGCGTTACCCCCGTCAGGCCAATGCCCTTGGTTTCACACTGGTGTGGCTGGCCATGGTGGCGGCCGACCTGCTGTGCGGCAGCGATTGGATGCCGGCCTTGTGGTTCAACCTGTGCAACCTCGGCATGGTGTTCAGCGTGTGGCAGTTGCTGGCACGCGTGCCGCGCCTGCACCGCCGCATGCGCAGTCCGCATGGCGTGCTCAGCGTGTTTGCCGCTTGCGCGGCCGGTGCCATGGTCGCGGCGAGCCTGGCCTCGGTCATGGCCGCCCCCTGGTTCGAGCAATCCCTGCAGGCCACCTGGCTGGCCTGGTTCAGCGAACAGTTCTCGACCGGCGTACTGGTGCTGCCAGTGCTGCTGACCGCCCCCTCGGTACGCGCCCTGATGCGCAGCGGCGCCCAGCCGGTACGTTTGCCGCCCCTGCTGGTGCTGCTTGCTTCGCTGGCCTTCAGCATTGCCTTTGGTGGGCCAGGCGCCATTGCCTTCCCGATTGCCGCACTGTTGTGGTGTGCCTGGACTTACCCGCCGTTTCTGGTCTCGCTGCTGACGCTCACCGCTGGCAGCACGCTGATCGTCGCGGTCGCACAAAACCTCATGCACTTCAGCGTGCCGCAAAGCGAACCGGGGGTCACTACGCTGATGTCGGCGCGCCTGGGCATCGCCATGCTGGTGCTCGGCCCGCTGGTGGTGGCCTGTGTCAGCCAGGCCAACCGCAGCCTGCTGGCGCGCCTGGCGCATCAGGCCACCATCGATCACCTGACCGGTGTACTGACCCGCAGCGCGTTCACCCGCCGTGCCAACGCCCTGCTCGACAGCCGCCAGCAACACGGCCCGGCACTGCCGCTGACCTTGATGATGCTGGACATCGACCATTTCAAAGCGATCAATGACGCGCATGGCCACGCGGTCGGTGACAAAGTGCTGCGCCAGTTCGCCCGCACCCTGCAAGACCAGTTGCACGAAGGGCAGCTGTTCGCGCGCATGGGCGGCGAAGAGTTTGTCGTGGTCCTCCCGGGCCTTGCACCGGAGCGTGCCAAATTCACCGCCGAACGCCTGCGCCGGGCGGTGCAGGACCTGCATGTGGTGCAGGCCGACCATCGCCTGCAGATTACCGTGAGCATCGGCCTGGACGGCTGCGCCGCGGAGACCCCGGCACCGAGCCTGGACGAACTGCTGGCGCGCGCCGACCAGGCGCTGTACCGGGCCAAGGCCCATGGCCGCAACCGTGTCGAACAGGCCGAGGCACAGCGCCAGGTGGTCTGACTCACCCGACCAGCAAGTCCCAGGACAGCTTGGCGATCAGTACGCACAGCAAAATCAGGAACAGCCCGCGCACGAACCCTGCCCCCTTGCGCACCGCCAGCCAGGTGCCGGTCAAAGCGCCGAGAATGTTGCATGCCGCCATCGGCAAGGCGATGGCGTACAACACGTTGCCCGACGGCACGAAGAACACCAGCGCCGCCAGGTTGGTCGCGATGTTCACCACCTTGGCCGAAGCCGAGGCATGCAGGAAGTCCAGGGCGAAGAAGCGAATGAACAGGAAGATCAGGAAGCTGCCGGTGCCTGGCCCGAACAGCCCATCGTAGAAACCGATCGCGCCGCCGATCAGCACCGCCAGGCACTGCTCCTTGCGACCGATCTGCGTGGGCTTGTGCAAGGTGCCGAAGTCCTTCTTGCAGAAGGTGTAGATCGCCATCAGGACGATCATCACCAGCACTGCCGGGCGCATCACGCTGGGCGGCACCAGCGATACTGTGGCGGCGCCGACGAACGACATGACGAAGGCACTGAGCGCTGCGGGCACAATCAGCCCCCAGTCCAGCGTGACCTTGCGAATGAACGAGCGCGCTGCAAAGGCCGTACCACACACCGAGGCCAGCTTGTTGGTGCCCAGCAAGGCCGCCGGTTGCGCGGTGGGCAGCACGTTGAACAACGCCGGAATCTGAATCAGCCCACCACCGCCCACGGCGGCGTCGATCAAACCGGCGGCAAAGGCGAATACAGAAAGTACGGCGATATCCATCATGATGCAGCTCCAGGCAGTGAGTCAGGCTGCAAGGCTAATCAAAGTGCCGCACTTGTGTTGAAATGCCACATTGCGAAAACTGCAACGAGGGCTAGGCAATGGCATTGGACATGCTGCGGGAGATTCAGGCGTTCGTCAGTGTGGCGCACAAGCGCAGCTTCGTTGCCGCAGCGCGCGCCCTGGGCCGCTCACCCAGTGCAGTGACGCGTGCGGTGCAAACCCTGGAAGACAATGCCGGCAGCAAACTGCTCAACCGCAACGCCAATGCCGTGACCCTCACCGAAGCCGGCGAGCGCTTGTTGCCCCATGCCGAACGCTTGCTGGATGCGCAACGTGATGCAGCCGATGAGCTGGCCGCGCTCAGCGGCAGTACGCAAGGCTGGATCCGTTTTGCCGTGCCGCAATTGCTCGCTGAACATGTGCTGCCACGGGTACTTGCCGCGTTTTCCCAACGCCATCCACAAGTGACCCTGGACGTGCAGTACAGCGATGCCGCCCTGGACCCACTGCTGGACAAATTCGACTTCGTGGTGCGCGGTGCCTTTCCGCAATCCAGCGAGCTGATCGGCTATCCGCTGTGGAGCTACCGCCGCCATCTCTATGCAAGCCCAGGTTACCTGGCCATGGCGGGCAACCCGCAACACCCCGATCAGTTGGAAGACCACGCACTGATTCTGCATACCGCCCCGCGCATACTCAAAGCCTGGCACTTCTGCCGTGATGGCCAGATCACCAGCCTGCGCCCGACGCCACGGCTTCGCCTGGATTCGGGCGAAGCCGTATACCACAGCGCCTTGGCAGGGGGCGGTATCGCGCGCCTGGCAGCCTGGGTTGGCGAAGCCCAGGTTGAAGCCGGGCGCCTGGTGCGGGTGTGCCCGCAATACCACTTGACTTCAAGCACAGGCCAGGACCCGCAAATGCACGCGGTCTACCCCGCTGGCGAGTTGCCCGCACGGGTGCGTGAGCTGTTGCAGGCCCTGCGCCGCGCCGGCCTGTCGGCCTGACCCAAGCCCCCGAAAAGGACTGTTCAAATTCTGCTCAATTTAACAGAGCCCGCTTCCGGCTTGGCTTACAGCATTTTATCCACAGACCTACCCACGTTTTTTGTGGACAGATTTCCCAGCGCAAAGAACGACTTATCGCACATGCAGCAACGCCGAATTGGCCAGCTTGACCAGTTTGATCCATTCGGGGGTGCTGATCACTCCCGACTGTTCCAGCACGCCGGCACTGCGTAGCGCCTCATCGTAGCCCTCCTCGTCGAGGGCGCCTTCAGCGAGAAAACGGCAACGCCACTCCAGCATGGCTGAAGTGCCTTTCTTGCATTCCATGTATGTTCGACTCCAAGGCAAAAGACCGGCCCGTCCATGCGGGCCGTATGGCGGCGGCGGGAGACTACACGAGCCATTTACACTTGAGAATGACTTGCAGCTACCGCTGGTCCAGCGATGGCGATCGGGCGGGATTGGCGAAGGGCGCGCACGTGCGGGCCCATCTGGCGAATCAGACGGGCCGCAGAGGGGGAAGTGTGGTGAATGTCAGCTTGGCGGGATGGTGCCTAAAAGACCTATCAGAATGGTCAGGAGCAGAAAACCACCCAGGAACAGCGTCAGCTTGCCCATCGGAACCTCTACAGTGTGATGCGGGGATGGGCATATTGTCTTACTTGGCCTGATACGGTTACAGATTCAGGTTTGCAGAAAAAAAGCAGATCAGATGCACCGCAGGTGCGCTACATTTCGTCGAAACAAGTTGAATCAACTCAGTTGCTTGAGCTTCTCTGCTGGCAACCAGCCCAGCTCGCCATCGCCTTGGCGCCGGCACCATATCCAACCATTGAGCGGGCGAAGTATCTGCACCAACTGCCCCGGGTCGGCGTCCAGTTCATGGGCCGAGTAGTCATCAAGCGCCCTGCCCCGCCCCACGCTGATCGGCTCGATGAGCTGGGCCGGCACCCAGCCCGGTTCCTGGCCGGTGCACGAGCACAGGTACCAGTCCTGCCAACCCGGCTCCCCCTCATAACGCGGGCCGATATCCAGCAGCGTGCCCTTGACGAAACGAAGCGGGTGCGGGTATTCGCTGCGGTGGGGCTCGATCACGATGTAATGCATACGCCTCTCCTTGGCCAGGGAAATCAGAGATCGTAGCAGATGCTATCTGATATGCATTTGCTAAAGCCGTGGCCCATTAACCTCGCCAGCGGCCCGCTTCAGGGCCTGTAATTGCTACACAAGATTTCGAAGCTCACGGCGCGCCTGCTACAGATCACTGTAACTGATGACGCTATCGAACTCGCTTCAATACCCGTCAATCCGCGGTATTGAGCGCCATCTGAAACACACTTCTTGAAATGGACAGATTCAAGATTTGTAGGATTTTGTCCTGTGGTTCGTAGGACAACTCTAGGCAGCAGCGTGGTCCTGTATGAAACATCAGTTTCATCGGCAAAATCGAGCTGATACGGTCCAGTTTTCCTACAACGGCACGGACGCCTACCGCATGAGAAAAGCATGGACCCGTTCGACTCCTCAGCCCTGAAACTACAGAAAAACCTGCTGACACTGCGCCGGGCGCGTGACCGCCTCAGGCAGGAAGGCAATGACAAGGAAGCGGATCAGCTTGCGCAACAGATCGCGCGAATCGAGGCGGTGTTGAGCAATATGCAAGGTACGATCAGACCGCCAACATTGCAGTGAGCCCAAGCATTTTCGTGTACGGCGGGTGCGCGCCCTTCACGAACATTGCTGAAGGGCGCGTCGGTCACGCCTGCGCCTGCCCCGTAGGCTCTCGGTAACTGGCACAAAAGTAACCCTGCGAAAGGTTCAGCCAGGCAAAGATGACCAAGCCTCACGACGCGAATTGTGTACCCTGTACGCCTTATGCCATTCGCCGCTGGAAGCGCCCATGAATAAATTGATCCTACCTGCCGCCATCTTCTTTAGCGTGCTCATCGCCGGCAAGCTAGCCGAGCACTTCGGGCTTGAGGGCAGCTGGAAAATCGGCTTGCTCTGCCTCGTGGCAGCGGCCGTGCAGATCGCGGTTTCGCGTTTGCAGCGCATGCAGCAGCAAAAAGCCCAACGCTGACTCGCCTTCTGCCTCCGCCTTCGCAGGGGCAGCTTTCGCTGCACTTGATGATAGGTCGAGGCGCAAGCTTGTGCAGGGGGCGACTTGGCGCCGGGCGCAGGTTGCAGGTTGCAGATCGAGAAGCAAAGAAGGTTCCCAAGGGCAGTTTCTGCATGCCTCAGAAACGCAAAAAGCCCTGAATAATCAGGGCTTTGAATATGGCGGAAGCGTAGAGATTCGAACTCTAGGATAGTTGCCCATCGACGGTTTTCAAGACCGTTGCCTTAAACCACTCGGCCACGCTTCCAGCTCGTTTTGCGGCCGCCATAATACCGTAATGAAACACGCTGTCAAACTCTCTATGTCGCCGGTTGCAGGAGCTCTGATAGACTCCTAGCATCTGAACGTCTGAAACCACAGGTTTACCAAGGAGTGTCGCCATGCGCGAACAGGATTACGCCGTACACCACGGCCAGCAGGTCGAGCAGCAGGAGATCAGCAAGGTCCTGCGCAACACGTACAGCCTGCTGGCACTCACCCTCGCCTTCAGCGGTGTCATGGCCTTCGTCGCCCAGCAGATGCGCGTCGGCTACCCGAATATTTTCGTGGTGCTGATCGGCTTTTACGGGCTGTTCTTCCTCACCAACAAACTGCGTGATTCGGCCTGGGGCATCGTGTCCACCTTTGCCCTCACCGGCTTCATGGGCTTCATCCTCGGCCCTATCCTCAACCGCTACCTGGGTATGGCCGGTGGCGCTGAAGTGGTCAGCTCGGCCTTCGCCATGACCGCGCTGGTGTTCGGTGGTCTGTCGGCCTACGTGCTGATCACCCGCAAGGACATGAGTTTCCTCAGCGGCTTCATCACCGCAGGCTTCTTCGTGCTGCTGGGTGCAGTGGTTGCCAGCTTCTTCTTCCAGATCAGCGGCCTGCAACTGGCGATCAGCGCTGGCTTCGTGCTGTTCTCGTCGGTCTGCATCCTGTTCCAGACCAGCGCGATCATCCATGGCGGTGAGCGTAACTACATCATGGCGACCATCAGCCTATATGTATCGATCTACAACCTGTTCGTCAGCCTGCTGCAGCTGTTCGGCATCATGGGCCGCGACGACTGATTGCGATTGGTCGAATGCAGTAAAAGGAAAGCCCGCTTCGGCGGGCTTTTTCATGAGCAGAGATTGACCTAAAAGTCAGCTTATTGAGTGAATAGCCACCGATCATGCTGCCATCGTGCTTGCCACTACCCCTGACGCGCCTCAGCCCGTAGAATGCGCTCCTTTTTTCTCCCAGGGCAGCTTTGTGCAATGAGCTCACACGAACACAGCCCAGGCGCATCGGCGCCTGCCAATGAACTGGTGCTTGGCCTTGAGGACAAGCCGCGGCTGCTGATCGGCCTGCTGGCGGCGCTGCAGCATCTGCTGGCGATCATCGTACCAATCGTCACGCCGGGCCTGCTGATCTGCCAGGCGCTTGGCGTCTCGGCACGTGACACCAACCTGATCGTGTCGATGTCGCTGGTGATCTCCGGTATCGCCACCTTCGTCCAGTGCAAGCGCTTCGGGCCGTTCGGTGCGGGGCTGCTGATTGTCCAAGGCACCAGCTTCAACTTCGTCGGGCCGCTGATTGCCGGTGGCGCGTTGATGGTCAAGCAAGGCACGCCGGTTGAAGGCGTGATGGCAGCCATCTTCGGCGTGGTGATTGCGGGCTCCTTCGTGGAAATGGGCGTGTCGCGCATCCTGCCGTTCGTCAAACGCCTGATCACCCCGCTGGTGACCGGCATCGTCGTGCTGATGATCGGCCTGACCCTGATCAAGGTCGGCCTGATCAGCATGGGCGGCGGCTTTGGCGCGATGGCCAATGGCACTTTCGCCAATGGCGAGAACCTGCTGCTGTCGGGTGTGGTGCTGGCGATCATCGTCATCCTCAACCGCATCCCGGTGGTCTGGATGCGCAGCTGCGCCATCGTCATCGCCCTGGCGGTCGGTTATGCACTGGCCGGCTACCTGGGCCGCCTGGACTTCACCGGCATGCACGAGGCCGCGCTGTTCCAGGTGCCAACACCTTTGCACTTTGGCTTGAGCTTCTCGTGGGCGCTGTTCATTCCGATGCTGGTGATCTACCTGGTGACGTCGCTGGAAGCCATCGGTGACGTCACGGCTACCAGCAAGGTCTCGCGCCAGCCAGTCGAAGGCCCGGTGTGGATGCAACGGATCAAGGGCGGGGTGCTGGTCAACGGCGCCAACTCGCTGCTGGCTGGCCTGTTCAACACCTTCCCCAGCTCGATCTTTGCCCAAAACAACGGCGTCATTCAGCTGACCGGCATCGCCAGCCGTCACATCGGCATCTGGATCGCTGTCATGCTGGTGCTGCTGGGCTTGTTCCCATCGGTTGCCGGGGTGATCCAGGCGGTACCGGAGCCGGTACTCGGTGGTGCGGCCATGGTCATGTTCGGCGCGGTAGCGGCCTCGGGCATCAACATTCTGGCCAGCACTCAGCTGGACCGTCGCGCCCTGCTGATCATCGCGGTATCGCTGGCGCTGGGCCTGGGTGTGGCTCAGGTGCCAGAGTTTCTGGCCCACATGCCAGCGGCAATCCGCAATGTGCTGGAGTCCGGCGTCGCTACCGGCGGTATCTGCGCCTTGGTACTGAACTGGTTCCTGCCAGAGAGTAAAGAGCGCGCCTGATCATTCGGCGCCTCAGCTGAAAAGCCCACCCCTTTGCGCAAGGCCACAAGGCCGTTGCATAAGCGGGGATGGGCTTTTTTGCTTTATCATGGCGGCATTCCCTTGCATGAGTTGTCCATGAAATTCGCTATCGCGGTATTTTCCCCGGCCCATGCGCCCTCCTCGCGCCGCGCGCTGCGCTTTGCCGAGGCGGTGCTGGCCGGCGGGCATGAGATTGCCCGGCTGTTCTTCTACCAGGACGGGGTACACAGTGCCTCGGCCAATGTGGTCACCCCTCAGGATGAGCTGGATGTCGCCGCCCAATGGCGCACCTTCATCGACAGCCACCAACTGGACGCTGTGGTGTGCATTGCCGCCGCCCTGCGCCGTGGCGTGCTCGACGAAGCCGAGGCCAGCCGCTATCAACGCCCGGCCGCGAACCTGCCCAAGCCCTGGGAGCTGTCGGGGCTCGGCCAACTGCACGAGGCGGCGCAGAGTGCCGATCGCCTGATCTGCTTCGGAGGCGATTGAAATGGCCAAGTCCTTGTTGATCATCAGCCGCCAGGCCCCCTGGAACGGCCCATCGGCCCGCGAAGCGCTGGACATCGCATTGGCCGGGGGCGCGTTCGACCTGCCGC
Organism: Pseudomonas sp. SWRI68; assembly: GCF_014269165.1. Taxonomy (NCBI): domain Bacteria; kingdom Pseudomonadati; phylum Pseudomonadota; class Gammaproteobacteria; order Pseudomonadales; family Pseudomonadaceae; genus Pseudomonas; species Pseudomonas sp. SWRI68. The sequence goes on from NZ_JABWRU010000007.1 coordinate 172,953, forward strand.
TGGGCATGCTGTTCCTCGATGACGGTGTGTTCCAGCTTGCCCCAGGCCAGCAGCCCACCGCCCTGCAACAGAAAAACCTTGGCGCCAACCTGCAGGCCTTGCCGATGTTCGGCGTAGAAGCACTGTTCGCCTGCAGCCACAGCTTGCGCCAGCGCGGCCTGGCAGCCGACACCCTGGAACTGCCCGTACAAGTGCTGGACGACGCGGCCCTGGCTGCATTGATCGCCCGTTTCGACCAGGTGGTAACGCTCTGATGACGACCCTGCATGTAATTGCCCATTCGCCCTTTGGCGACAACCGGCTGGCCAGCTGCCTGCGCCTGCTAGGTGCCGACGATGCACTGCTGCTGTGTGGCGATGCGGTCTATGCACTGCACACCGGCAGCGAACCACAGCGCCTGTTGCAGGGCGCAAACCTCAGCCAGCGCCTGTTCGCCCTCGACGAAGACCTACAAGCCCGCGCAGTTGCCAACCACCTGGCCACGCCCGTGGACTACGCCGCATTCGTCCAGCTGTCACTGCATTACGACAAGGTCAACAGCTGGTTATGAGTACCCTCAATGTTGGTGATCAGGCGATTGCCTTGGACAAAGACGGTTTTCTGGTCGACCTGCAAGACTGGTCCCCTGCCGTTGCCAATGCCCTCGCCGCACGCGAAGGTATCCCGTTGACCGAGGACCACTGGGCAATCCTCGAACTGCTGCGCCAGTTCTACCAGGAATTCCAGCTCTCCCCGGCCACACGCCCACTGATCAAGTACACCGCCCTCAAGCTGGGGCCCGAAAAGGGCAACAGCGCGCACCTGAACCGCCTGTTCAACGGCACTCCCGCCAAACTTGCCGCCAAGCTGGCGGGCCTGCCCAAGCCGACCAACTGCATATGATCGAACCACGCCCGCTCACCCTGCAAACCCCCGCCGAACACCCGTTCGCCGAATTCGTGCGCATACTTGGCAAAGGCAAGCGCGGCGCGCGCGGCCTGACCCGCGAGGAAGCCCATACAGCAATGACGTTGCTGCTGGAGGACAAGGTCGAAGACGCTCAACTGGGTGCCTTCCTGATGCTGCTACGCCACAAGGAAGAAAGCGCCGAGGAACTGGCCGGCTTCACCGAGGCCCTGCGCGCGCACCTGCAGGCCCCGCATATTGCCGTGGACCTGGACTGGCCCACCTATGCCGGCAAGAAACGTCACCTGCCCTGGTACCTGCTGGCCGCCAAGTGCCTGGCCAACAACGGCGTGCGTATCCTGATGCATGGTGGCGGTGCCCATACCGCCGGGCGCATGTACACCGAACAACTGCTTGCACTGCTGCACATCCCACTGTGCCGTGACTGGTCCACAGTCGGTACCGCGCTCGACCAGCAGCGCCTGGCGTTCTTCCCGCTACAAGACTGGGCGCCGCAGCTGCAACGCATGATTGATCTGCGCAACACCCTGGGCCTGCGCTCGCCGATTCATTCGCTGGCACGGGTACTCAACCCGCTGGGCGCACGCTGCGGCCTGCAGAGCATCTTCCACCCGGGCTACCAGGCGGTGCACCGCGAAGCCAGCCGCCTGCTCGGCGACCACGCCGTGGTGATCAAGGGCGACGGCGGCGAAATCGAAGTCAACCCCGACGTCATCAGCCACCTCTACGGCACCAGCGCTGGCGAGGCCTGGGATGAAGAGTGGCCAGCCCTGAGCGAACGGCGTCACGTCAAACCGCCTAGCCTGCAACCGCAGCAGCTGCTTGCCGTGTGGCAAGGTGATGCCGAGGACAGTTACGGCGAAATGGCGGTGGTCGCCACCATGGCTTTGGCCCTGCGCGGCCTTGGCCAGCATCGTGAAGACGCCTTCGCCACCGCGCGCCGTTACTGGAGCGAACGCAACACATCGATTTAATCGATCAAAGACCCCGAGTCTTTGCGCTATTTGTTCGAACGATTTTCCCTAGACTGGGCTCCAACGACAAACAACTTTGTTCCGAGGAGCTCAGCATGGGCCTTTTGATCGACGGCCGCTGGCACGACCAGTGGTATGAAACAGGCAAAGACGGCGCCTTCAAACGCGAAAACGCCCAGCGCCGCAACTCCCTGCCCGCGCCTGAAGCCGGCCGCTATCACCTGTACGTCTCGCTGGCTTGCCCATGGGCCCACCGCACCCTGATCGTGCGTGCGCTCAAGGGCCTGGAGCCGCTTATCGATGTGTCGGTGGTGAGCTGGCTGATGCAAGAAAACGGCTGGACCTTCGACCAGCAGCAGGGCTCCAGCGGCGATCACCTCGACGGCCTCGAGTTCCTGCACCAACGCTATACCCAGGATGATCCGCATTACACTGGGCGTGTCACCGTGCCGGTGCTCTGGGACAAGAAAGAGAAGCGCATCGTCAACAACGAATCGTCCGAGATCATCCGCATCTTCAACAGTGCCTTCGACGAGTTGACCGGCAATCGCCTGGACCTGTACCCAGAGCCGTTGCGCCCAACGATCGACGCACTGAACGAGCGGATCTACCCGGCGGTGAACAATGGCGTATACCGCGCAGGTTTCGCCACGACGCAGGACGCGTACGAAGCGGCATTCGACGAGGTGTTCAATGAGCTGGCTCATCTGGAAGCGCTGCTGAGCCGCCAGCGGTACCTGGCCGGTGAGTACCTGACCGAGGCCGATGTGCGCCTGTTCACCACGCTGGTGCGCTTCGACGCGGTGTATCACGGGCACTTCAAGTGCAACCTGCGGCGCCTGGCCGATTACCCGAACCTGTCAAACTGGCTGCGCGAGCTATACCAGTGGCCAGGGGTGGCGCAGACGGTGGATATGGAGCACATCCAGAAGCACTATTACATGAGCCACAAGACCATCAACCCGAATGGGATCGTGCCCAAGGGGCCGCTGCAGGACTTTGGCCTGGCGCATGATCGGGAGCGTTTGGCGGGGCGTGGGATATGGCTTAATAGCTGATAACGCCGGGGCCGCAAAGCGGCCCCGTTCGATTTCAGCTTTGTTGCGACCCCTCAAACCAAGCCAGCTTCTCACGCAACTGCACCACTTCCCCGACAATCACCAGGGTCGGCGCATGCACTTCATGCTGGGCGACCAGGCTCGGCAAATCCGCCAGGGTACCGGTGAACACCCGCTGATTACGCGTCGTCCCCTGCTGCACCAGCGCCGCAGGTGTGCTGGCCGCACGCCCATGACGAATCAGCTCGGCGCAAATGGTCGGCAAGCCCACCAGCCCCATGTAGAACACCAGGGTCTGGTTCGGCGCCACCAGGTCATTCCAAGGCAGGTTACTGGTCCCGTCCTTCAGGTGCCCGGTCACGAAGCGCACCGACTGCGCATAATCGCGATGGGTCAGCGGGATGCCGCCGTAGGCAGAGCAACCACTGGCCGCAGTAATACCCGGTACCACCTGGAACGGGATGCCCTGCTCGGCCAGTTCTTCGATCTCCTCGCCACCCCGCCCAAAGATGAACGGATCGCCACCCTTGAGCCGCAGCACACGCTTGCCCTGCTTGGCCAGGTCGACCAGCAGACGGTTGATCTGGTCCTGCGGCACGGCATGCTCGGCGCGACGCTTGCCCACGTAGATACGCTCGGCATCACGCCGGCACATCTCGATGATGGCCGGGGCCACCAGGCGGTCGTACAGCACCACATCGGCCTGCTGCATCAGGCGCAAGGCACGGAAGGTCAGCAAGTCCGGATCGCCCGGCCCCGCGCCCACCAGATACACCTCACCGCCCTGCTGCACCGGCGCACCATCGACCATCGCCTGCAACAAGCGCTCGGCCTCGGCGCCCTGCCCGGCCAGCTGGCGCTCGGCAACCGGGCCCTGGAATACGTTTTCCCAGAAACCGCGACGCTGGTTGACGTCCGGGTACAGGCGTTTGACCTGGTGCCGGAAACGCGCGGCCAACCCGGCCAGTTCGCCGTACGCCGAAGGGATCCACGCCTCCAGCTTGGCGCGAATCAAGCGCGCCAAGACCGGCGCATCACCGCCACTGGAGACAGCCACCACCAACGGCGAGCGGTCGACGATGGCCGGGAAGATCACCGTGCACAGGGCCGGCGCATCCACCACATTGACCGGCAGGTTGAGCGACTGGGCATCGGCCGACACCTGAGCGTTGAGCCCAGGGTCGTCGGTGGCCGCGATCACCAGCCGGCAACCGACCAGGTCGGACGCCTGATAACCGCGCACCAGCACCTCACCGCCACCTTCCCGGGCCAATGCAGCCAATTGGCCATCAACCTCGGGCGCCACCACGCGCAGCGCGGCGCCGGCATCAGCCAGCAGGCGCGCCTTGCGCAAGGCAATTTCACCGCCACCGACAACCAGTACCCGGCCGCCCTGCAGCTTGTGGAACAGTGGCAGGTAATCCATTTAGCGGATGACCTCGACGCCACCCATATACGGCTTGAGCACCTCAGGCACACGGATCGAACCGTCGGCCTGCTGATAGTTCTCAAGGACCGCCACCAGGGTGCGGCCTACCGCCAGGCCAGAGCCATTGAGGGTGTGCACCAGCTCTGGCTTGCCGGTTTCCGGGTTGCGCCAGCGGGCTTGCATGCGACGGGCCTGGAAGTCACCGCAGTTGGAGCAGGAGCTGATCTCGCGGTACTTGTCCTGGCTTGGCACCCACACTTCCAGGTCGTAGGTCTTCACCGCACCAAAGCCCATGTCGCCGGTGCACAGCGCCAGTACGCGGTACGGCAGCTCCAGCAGTTGCAGCACACGCTCGGCGTTGCCTGTCAGGCCTTCCAGGGCTTCCATCGACTTGGACGGCTCGACCACTTGCACCATCTCGACCTTGTCGAACTGGTGCTGGCGGATCATGCCGCGAGTATCACGGCCCGAAGCGCCGGCTTCACTGCGGAAGCACGGGGTGTGGGCGACCAGCTTGAGCGGCAGTTGCTTGGCATCGAGGATTTCACCCGCGACCAGGTTGGTCAGCGAAACCTCGGCCGTCGGGATCAGGTAGAAGTCGGCTTCGCCTTCACGGGTGATCTTGAACAGGTCTTCCTCGAACTTGGGCAACTGGCCGGTACCCTGCAGGGCCGGTGCCTGTACCAGGTACGGGGTGTAGTGTTCTTCGTAGCCGTGCTCGCCGGTGTGCAGGTTGATCATGAACTGCGCCAGGGCGCGGTGCAGGCGGGCGATCGGGCCACGCAGCACGGCAAAGCGTGCGCCAGACAGCTTGGCAGCGGCTTCGAAGTCCAGGCCACCGCTGACCTCGCCCAGGGCGACGTGGTCCTTGATTTCGAAGTCGAACGCTGTCGGCGTGCCCCAACGGCGCACTTCGACGTTGTCGTCTTCGCTGGCGCCGACCGGCACGCTGGCGTCCGGCAGGTTGGGGATGGTCAGCAGGATGGCGTCCAGTTCAGCCTGGATGCCGTCCAGTTCGACCTTGCCGGCTGCCAGCTCATTGGCCATGCGCTCGACATCGGCCATCAGCGGCGCGATGTCCTCGCCTTTTGCCTTGGCCTGGCCGATGGACTTGGAGCGGGCGTTACGCTCGGCCTGCAACTGCTCGGTGCGGGTCTGCACCGCCTTGCGGCGCTCTTCCAGTGATTCGATGCGCGCGACATCCAGGCTGAAGCCACGGGAGGCCAGGCGATCCGCCACTTCCTGAAGTTGGCCGCGTAACAGTTTGGAATCGAGCATATCGTTCTCTCGTTATATGTAAGTGTTGGTTCAGAATCGGGTCAGGGACAGGCCGGCCCAGGTCGCGAGCAGCCCGCCCACCACGCTGATACCGGTATAGCCCAAAGCCAGGGGCATCTGCCCGCTTTCCATGAGGCGTACGGTATCGAGCGAAAAAGAGGAAAACGTCGTCAAGCCGCCAAGAAAGCCGACCATCAGGCCGGCGCGCAGCTCGGCCGGCACCATCGGCTTGTGCAAGAACAGGCCGTAGAGCAGGCCGATCAGCAGGCAGCCGATCAGGTTGACCGCCAGCGTACCGAGATAGAAGTGCCGTGGCCAGTGGGCAACCACCCAGTTCGCGGTGGCAAAGCGCAGCAACGTGCCGGCGACACCGCCCGCACTGACGGCGGCGATCAGTGCAATCACGGTTTTCTCCGTTGTCGGGGGCTGCTGCGATCCAGCTCGGCCAGGTGCCGAAGCTTCTCGCCGATCTTCAGCTCCAGGCCACGGGGGACGGGCTGATAGTACTGGCGGGGTTCAAGCTGGTCGGGGAAGTAATCTTCACCCGCCGCGTAGGCATCGGGCTCGTCATGGGCGTAGCGGTACTCATCGCCATAGCCCAGTTGCTTCATCAATTTGGTCGGGGCGTTGCGCAGGTGCAGCGGCACCTCCAGCGAGCCGTGCTCGGCGGCCTCGCGCAGGGCGGTCTTGAAGCCCATGTACACCGCGTTGCTCTTCGGCGCGCAGGCGATATAGGTGATGGCCTGGGCGACTGCCAGCTCACCCTCGGGACTGCCCAGGCGCTCTTGCACGTCCCAGGCCGAAAGGCACAGGCTCAAGGCGCGAGGGTCGGCGTTGCCGATGTCTTCGCTGGCCATGCGCACCACGCGACGGGCGATGTACAGCGGGTCGCAGCCACCATCGAGCATGCGCGCGAACCAGTACAAGGCCGCATCGGGGTTGGAGCCGCGCACCGACTTGTGCAGCGCCGAGATCTGGTCATAGAACGCCTCGCCCCCTTTATCGAAACGGCGGCGGCTGTCGCCGAGCAGGCTTTGCAGCAGCTCGACAGCAATTTCGCTGCCATCTTCAGCCAGGTCCGAGGCATTTTCGAGAAAATTGAGCATGCGCCGGCCATCGCCGTCGGCGGCAGCCATGAGCATCTTGAAGGCCTCGTCGCCAACCCGCAGGTTGTGCTGGCCCAGGCCGCGCTCCTCGCTGAGGGCCCGGTCGACCAACTTGCGCAGGGCCGGCTCGTCCAGGCTCTTGAGCACGTACACCCGCGCCCGCGAGAGCAAGGCATTGTTCAGCTCAAAGGAGGGGTTTTCGGTGGTGGCGCCGATGAAGATCAGCGTGCCGTCTTCCACATAGGGCAGAAAAGCGTCCTGCTGGGACTTGTTGAAGCGGTGCACTTCGTCGACGAACAGGATAGTCCGACGGCCATACTGGGCCGACTGCTGCTTGGCCACCTCGACCGCCTGGCGAATTTCCTTGACCCCCGCCAGCACCGCCGAGACGGTTTCGAAGTGGGCATCACAGAACTGCGCCAGCAACCGCGCCAGGGTGGTCTTGCCGACCCCGGGCGGGCCCCAGAAGATCATTGAGTGCAAAGCCCCCTGCTCCAGCGCCTCGCGCAGCGGCTTGCCGCGCGCCAGCAGGTGCTCCTGGCCGACGTACTCGTCCAGGTTGGACGGGCGCAGGCGAGCAGCCAGGGGCTGGGCGACGGGTTCGCTTCGAAACAGGTCCATCACGGGCTCCGCTTACTCCTGGATGATGTCCGCGCCTTTCGGGACATCGAACTTGAACTTGCTGTCCGGCACCGCCTGGTTGGCCTTCACCCCGGTGAACAGGATGTTGGTGCGCTGGCCGACGCTGTCGATCAGTTGCATGTCATTGATCAGGCCCTTGCGGAACGAAACACGCAGCGAGTCGAACAGGGTGTCCTTGGTTTTCGGCTTCAAGGTGAAGTCCATCACTTCGCCCTGCTCCTTGGAGTCGATATCGAAGCTCTGGCTGATCTTCGACACGTCACCGGACAGCAACAGCGCCGGGGTCTGGTTCAGGCGCACATCGAGCTTCTTGATGGTGGCCTGTTCCAGGTCCGGGTCCCACAGGGTGACCATCTTGCCATCGGACACCACTACCTGCTCCTGCGGGGCATCGGTATGCCAGTAGAACAGGCCCGGGCGCTTGACGGTCATCTGCCCGGCAGTTTCCTGCAGGCTGGTGCCGTCGGCACCCAACGTCAGTTGAGAGAACTTGGCATCGATGGTTTGCGACTTTTCCAGCAACTGGGTCAGGCGCTTTACGTCCAGCTCGCCGGCGTGGGCCGACACAGAGCCCATGGCCAGGGCAGAAACCAACAGCATGCGAATCGCGCGCATGGAAATCCTCGTAGGGCAGTCTATGAACCAGGCGCCCTCGAGGCGCCCGGCAATGTGTTCATCAATCGCGCGGGCCGCCTGGGGCAATCACTTCCCGCGAGCCGTTGCTGTTCATGGGGGTGACCACGCCGGCCATCTCCATCGCCTCGATCATGCGTGCGGCGCGGTTGTAACCGATCTTCAGCTTGCGCTGCACCGCCGAAATGGAGGCTCGACGGCTTTCTAGCACGAATTGCACCGCCTCATCATACAGCGCATCGCTTTCCGAATCGTCGCCGTCACCGCCACCACCACCGCCTTCGAAGCCGCTGCCGGCCTCTTCGACGCCGTTGAGGATGTCGTCGTTGTAGTCCGGCGCGCCACGTAGCTTCCAGGCCTCCACCGTGCGGTGCACTTCGTCGTCGGAAACGAACGCGCCATGCACACGAATCGGCAGGCTGGTGCCCGGCGGCATGTACAGCATGTCACCGTGGCCAAGCAACTGCTCGGCACCGCCTTGGTCGATGATGGTGCGCGAGTCGATCTTGCTCGACACCTGGAACGCCATGCGGGTCGGGATGTTGGCCTTGATCAGGCCAGTGATCACGTCAACCGACGGACGCTGGGTGGCAAGGATCAGGTGAATACCGGCGGCCCGCGCCTTCTGGGCGATACGGGCGATCAGCTCTTCGACCTTCTTGCCGACGATCATCATCATGTCGGCAAACTCGTCCACCACTACCACGATGGTCGGCAGGGTCTTCAGTGCTGGCGGCTCGTCGTCCATGCTCTCGCGGCGGTACAGCGGGTCGTGAATGACCTCGCCGGCTTCCTGGGCATCCTTGATCTTGCGGTTGAAGCCGGCCAGGTTACGCACCCCCATGGCGGCCATCAGTTTGTAGCGCCGCTCCATCTCGGCCACGCTCCAGCGCAGCGCGTTGGCGGCATCCTTCATGTCGGTGACCACCGGGCACAGCAGGTGCGGGATGCCTTCGTAGATCGACAGTTCGAGCATCTTCGGGTCGATCATGATCAGCCGCGCGTCTTCGGGCCCGGACTTGAACAGGATCGACAGGATCATCGCGTTCACACCCACCGACTTACCGGAACCGGTGGTACCGGCGACCAGCAGGTGCGGCATCTTGGCCAGGTCGGTGATGACCGGCTTGCCGCCGATGTCATGGCCCAGGGCCAGTGCGACCGGGGATTTGGATTCATCGAACAGCGGCGACGACAGCACTTCGGAGAAGCGCACCATCTGCCGGTTTTCGTTGGGGATCTCGATACCCACAGTGGTTTTGCCCGGGATCACCTCGACCACCCGTACGCTGGTCACTGCCAGTGAGCGCGCCAGGTCCTTGGCCAGGTTGGCGATACGGCTGACCTTTACCCCGGCCGCTGGCTGGATCTCGTAACGGGTAATGACCGGGCCTGGGTGGATGGAGTCCACCGAGACTTCCACGCCGAATTCCTTGAGCTTGATTTCCAGCAACTGGCCGACGCCGGCCAGGGACTCCGGCGAGTACTCGATCTTCTTCTGCTCGGCCGGGTCGAGGATGGAAATGGACGGCAACGTGCCTTCCACGGCGCTGTCGACGAACAGCGGCGCTTGCTTCTCCTTCATCACACGCTTGCTCGGTTCCGGCGCCTTGGCCGGCGCGGGCGGGACGATTACCGGGGCCGCAGGTTGCTCGCGGGGCACCACGGCCTCACGCGCCACCACGGGTTCACGCGGCGCAGCAGGCGGCGTGGCTACAGGCCGGGCGGGCACATCGTCACGCTCGACGCTGCGCTCGCGCAGCGGTGGCTTGGCCGGGTCGCGCTTCTGGGCGGCCATTGCCACCGCGCCGAAGTCAGGTTCATCGACCTCGCGCAACTGGGCCTCCAGGCGCTTGCGCTCGTTGCGGGCTTCCCACCAGCGGTTGGCGGCGCCTTGCACCAGTTCGAACAGGTCGAGGGTGATCTTGCCGGTAAGGTCCATCACCTTGAACCAGGACAGGTCGGTGAACACCGTCAGGCCAAACAGGAACAGGGCAATGAACATCAGCGTGCTGCCCTGCACGTTCAGCAGGTTGCGCGCCAGCTCGCCCAGGCTTTCGCCCAGGGCGCCCCCGGCAGAGAACGGTATGCTCGCCGGCGGGTGGAAATGGATATGCGCCAGGGCCGCGCCCGACAGCACCAGGAACACCAGCCCGATGAGCCGCCAGGAGAACAGCCAGCCGCTCCATTCCCAGGCCTGGTGGCGTTCGCGGAAGATCTGCAAGGTCTTGATCGCCAGCAGCAGCGGGAAGATGTAGGCGAAATAGCCCAGCACCATGAACAGGATGTCGGCGAAGTAGGCCCCTGCTCGCCCGGCGGCGTTCTGCACCTGGTCGACGTTGCTGGTGTGGCTGAAGCCAGGGTCGGACGTGTCGTAGGTCAGCAGCGCCATCCACAGGTACAGGCACATGGCGCCGACGGCGATCAACGCACCTTCCTTCAGGCGATAGTGCAGCTGCTGCCGCCACAGGGGCACTGGCAAGGGAGCTGGAGTTGCGGTGGATTTCTTCAAAACGCGTCTATTCCTGCGCGTGCTGCGCGTCCAATAGTGATCGGCCAATGCATGGCCAATGAACCACTACTTTTAACATTACTGCCCGTCAGCCGCCATGACGGCGCGCCGCACATGGGCTTGAGGGGGCTACTTTCACTTAGCTGCAATTTGAGCATGCATTTTCTTTTGTGACAAAGGCTTATGCTGTGTTTTTGCACAGGTATGACAGCAAATGTCCCGGATGGTGCCTGTGGCCTCATGAATGTGTAGGAAATTACCTAAACGGTTGCTCGTACCTTGGCGAATGAGCGACAGCGATTGACCCTGCTTTTCAGCCGCGCCATGCTGGCCGCTCCCCTCCCCCACCGCACAATAGACCATGCTCACCTGGCTGACCCGCGACTCGCTGACCTTCCCGCCCCTGGAAAAGGCCCTGCATGAACCCAACGGCCTGCTCGCCGCCGGCGGCGACCTGAGCCCCGAACGCCTGGTGCAGGCCTACCGCCATGGCTGCTTCCCTTGGTACCAGGAGGGCCAGCCGATCCTCTGGTGGTCACCCAACCCCCGCACGGTGCTGTTGCCAGATGAGCTGCACGTCTCGCGCTCGCTGGCCAAATTCATCCGCCAGGGCCACTACCAGGTCACCTTCGACACCGACTTCGCCGCCGTGATCGCCGCCTGCGCCGCACCCCGCGACTATGCCGACGGCACCTGGATCACCGACACCATGCGCGCCGCCTACTGCGAGCTGCACCGTCGCGGCCACGCCCATTCAGTGGAAGTGCGCCAGGACGGCGAGCTGGTCGGCGGCCTGTATGGCCTGGCCATGGGCCGCCTGTTCTTCGGCGAGTCGATGTTCAGCCGCGCCGACAATGCCTCCAAGGTCGGCTTCGTCACGCTGGTCACGCACCTGCGCCAGGCCGGTTTTGTCCTGATCGACTGCCAGATGCCGACCAACCACCTGCACAGCCTTGGCGCCCGCGCCATCAGCCGCGCCGAGTTTGCCGGGTACCTCGCGCGTTACCTTGACCAGCCCAACAGCGCCACCTGGGTTCCCTAGGCGAGTTCCCAGAGCTGGCTTACACTTAAAGGCAAAGTCTCACCGAAGGGGTTGATCATGACAGAGTTGGCGCGGTTGAAGTTCTATGCCACTCAGCCCCACTCCTGCAGCTACCTGCCCGAGGAGCAGGCCACCACGCTGTTTCTCGACCCCAGCCAGCCGATGGACGTGAACGTCTATGCCGACCTGTCTGAAATGGGTTTTCGGCGCAGCGGCGACCACCTTTACCGCCCCCACTGCCAAAACTGCAATGCCTGCGTGCCGGCGCGCATTCCGACGGCGCGCTTCATCCCCAACCGCCAGCAGCGCCGCATCCTCAAGCGCAACGCCGACCTGACCGTGACCGCGGCACGCCCGGCATTCAAGGAAGAGTACTTCGACCTGTACCGGCGCTACATCGAGACCCGTCACGCCGACGGCGACATGTACCCGCCCAGCCGCGACCAGTTCTCCACCTTCCTGGTGCGCGACCTGCCGTTCTGCTGGTTCTACGAGTTCCGCCTGGCGGGGCGCCTGCTGGCGGTGGCGGTGTGCGACCTGCTGCCTAACGGCCTGTCGGCGGTGTACACCTTCTACGAGCCCGATGAAGAGCGCCGCAGCCTGGGCCGTTTCGCCATCCTCTGGCAGATCACCGAAGCCCTGCGCCAGAATCTTGAGGCGGTTTACCTCGGCTACTGGATCAAGAACTGCAAGAAGATGAACTACAAGACGCAGTATCGACCCATCGAGCTGCTGATCAACCAGCGCTGGGTCACCCTCAACTGAAAGCATTGGCTTGAAACACTATTTTCCGGCATAATCCACGCCACTTTTTTGCCCGGTGCGGTTATGCGTCGGGCCAACACTGGACACCGAGGGCTCAACTGCATGTCGAAAGAAGACAGCTTCGAAATGGAAGGTACTGTCGTCGACACCCTGCCCAACACCATGTTCCGCGTGGAGTTGGAAAACGGGCACGTCGTAACCGCGCACATCTCCGGAAAGATGCGCAAGAACTACATTCGTATTCTCACTGGCGACAAGGTCCGCGTCGAACTGACACCTTACGACCTGAGCAAAGGCCGCATCACTTACCGTGCGCGCTAAGCCCAAGCCATGAAAAAGCCCGGCCATGTGCCGGGCTTTTTTTTGGGGTTGAAGAACTGGGAGGGCTTTGCCCTCCTTTCGCGACGCAAGGCCGCTCCTACAGGATCGCGGTAACCTGCAGGTACGGTGAGAAAGGGCCGCATAGCGGCCCCACTGTCACGCCACCTCAGCCGTGGTCTCGAAGTCGAACACCAGCTCGCCATCGCGCAGGTCGACGTGCACCACGCCACCATGCTCGGCCAGCTCGCCAAACAGGATCTCCTCGGCCAGTGGCCGTTTGATCTTGTCCTGGATCAGCCGCGCCATTGGCCGCGCGCCCATCTGCACATCGTAGCCCGAGGCCGCCAGCCAGCCGCGGGCGTCATCACTGACTTCCAGCAGCACACGCTTGTCTTCCAGCTGGGCCTGCAGCTCGATGAGGAACTTGTCGACGATGCTCTTGATCGTCTCGTGGCTCAGGCGGCCAAACTGGATGATGGTGTCCAGACGGTTGCGGAACTCCGGCGTGAAGCTCTTGCGGATGACTTCCATGGCATCGGACGCATGGTCCTGATGGGTAAACCCGATCGAAGCCCGCGCCGCGGTTTCAGCCCCGGCGTTGGTGGTCATGATCAGGATCACGTTACGGAAGTCCGCCTTGCGCCCGTTGTTGTCGGTCAGCGTGCCGTGGTCCATCACCTGCAGCAGCAGGTTGAAGACTTCCGGGTGGGCCTTCTCGATTTCGTCCAGCAGCAGGACGCAATGCGGCTGCTTGGTGATTGCCTCGGTCAACAGGCCACCCTGGTCGAACCCGACATAACCGGGCGGGGCACCGATCAGGCGCGAAACGGTATGCCGCTCCATGTACTCGGACATGTCGAAGCGCACCAGCTCTACGCCCAGCGCCTTGGCCAGCTGCCGCGCCGCTTCGGTCTTGCCGACACCGGTAGGCCCGGCGAACAGGAACGAGCCGACCGGCTTGTCAGGCGCCTTGAGCCCGGCACGGGACAGCTTGATCGCGGTCGACAGCGAGTCGATGGCAGGGTCCTGCCCGAACACGGTCAGCTTCAGGTCACGCTCCAGGTTACGCAACAGTTCCTTGTCGGAGCTGCTGACATGCTTCGGCGGAATCCGTGCAATCTTGGCGACGATGTCTTCAACTTGCGGCACGTCGATGCGTTTGACCCGGTTCGCCTCTGGCTGCAGGCGCTGGTAGGCACCCGCCTCGTCGATCACGTCGATGGCCTTGTCCGGCATGTGCCGGTCATTGATGTAGCGCGAGGCCAGCTCGGCGGCGGCGCGCAGGGCTTCGTCGCTGTACTCGATGTTGTGATGGCTCTCGAACCGGCCCTTGAGCCCGCGCAGGATGCCCACGGTGTCCTCCACCGAAGGCTCGCTGACATCGACCTTCTGGAAGCGTCGCGCCAGGGCACGGTCCTTCTCGAAGATGCCGCGAAACTCTTGGAAGGTAGTCGAGCCAATGCAGCGAATGTCGCCAGACGACAGCAGCGGCTTGAGCAGGTTGGATGCATCCATGACCCCACCAGACGCCGCACCGGCACCGATGATGGTGTGGATCTCATCGATGAACAGGATCGCCTGCGGGCGCTTGCGCAGCTCGCCGAGCAGCGCCTTGAAACGCTTCTCGAAGTCGCCACGGTACTTGGTGCCGGCCAGCAGCGCACCCAGGTCGAGGGAGTACACCACGCTCTGGGCCAGCAGGTCAGGCACCTGACCGTCGACGATACGCTTGGCCAGGCCTTCGGCAATGGCAGTTTTGCCCACCCCGGCCTCACCCACCAGCAGCGGGTTGTTCTTGCGCCGACGCGCCAGAATCTGCGCGACGCGCTCGACCTCCTGCTCGCGCCCGACCAGCGGGTCGATGCGCCCGGCGCGGGCCAGCTCGTTCAGGTTGCTGGCGTAAGCATCCAGCGGGTTGCTCGACGATGACGCTTCGCCACCGTCCTCGTCCTGCATTTCCTGGTCGCCTTCAGTGTTCGGGCCATGGCCCGGCACCTTGGAAATGCCATGGGCGATGTAGTTGACCACGTCGATCCGGGCCACGCTCTGCTGCTTGAGCAGGAACACGGCCTGGCTTTCCTGTTCGCTGAAGATCGCCACCAGCACGTTGGCGCCGGTCACTTCGCGCTTGCCGGAGCTTTGCACATGGAACACGGCACGCTGCAGCACACGCTGGAAGCCCAGGGTTGGCTGGGTCTCGCGGTCTTCATCGTTGACCGGAATCAGGGGCGTGGTGGAATCGATGAACTCTTGCAGGTCGTGCTTGAGTTTGTCGAGATTGGCGCCACAGGCGCGCAGAACGGTCGCGGCAGCCTCGTTGTCAAGGAGTGCCAGCAGCAGATGTTCGACGGTCATGAATTCATGACGTTTCGAACGAGCCTCCTTGAAGGCCAGATTGAGGGTGACTTCGAGCTCGCGGTTTAACATAGCTTCACCTCATACCCAAGTGGTCGGCGATTAACCGTCCTTCTCGATTTCACAGAGTAGCGGATGCTGGCTTTCCCTGGCGTATTGGTTGACCTGCATGGCCTTTGTTTCGGCGATGTCACGGGTAAACAATCCGCACACTGCCCGCCCCTCGGTATGGACGGTCAGCATGATCTTGGTCGCCAGCTCGCGGTTCAGACTGAAGAACGTCTCGAGCACTTCGACGACGAAATCCATCGGTGTGTAGTCATCGTTGAACAAAACCACCTTGTACATCGGTGGCGCCTGCAGGATCGGCTTGGCTTCCTGGACAGCAAGACCTGAGCCGTCGTCCTCATTCGATTGCGGGCGATCCTGATTGAATGTTAGTCGAATCTCACTGGGTGCATGCATGGAAAGAATTTCATCATGATCGACAGGTTAAAGTTGTCGGTTGAGCGCAAAGTTCGCCTACGGCGCACGCGCCGCCTGACCTTGACTATCGGCAAAACGGTGTTACAACCAATAAGAACCCACCGTGGTCGATAAAGATCCGCGCAGTCAACCAGATTTTTCGCATGGTTCGTATGCGGATGAAGTGGATGATACTCCAGTGATGGAGTCCTTTGCAGAGGGACATAGGGATGGCAAGCGGTAAAGTCAAGTGGTTCAACAATGCCAAGGGCTACGGATTCATCAACGAGGATGGTAAATCCGATGACCTGTTCGCTCATTACTCGGCCATCCAGATGGACGGATACAAAACGCTCAAGGCTGGCCAGGCCGTGGAATTCGAAATCATCCAGGGCCCCAAAGGCCTGCACGCGGTCAAGATAATGGACGCCGTTACCGCTGCGGCTGCCAAGGCCCAAAGCCAGACCGCGAGCGAAACCGCCAGAGCCTGAACCCTGCTCCGTGTCGGTATACGAAAAAACCGGTCGCCTCTTTAGCCAGGCGACCGGTTTTCTCTTGCCTCACATATGCTTGATCATCTCATCGCCAAAGCCTGAACTGCCCACCAACTTCGCCCCTTCCATCAGGCGCTCGAAGTCGTAGGTCACGGTCTTGGCGGCAATCGCGCCGTTGGTGCCCTTGATGATCAGGTCAGCCGCCTCGGTCCAGCCCATGTGGCGCAGCATCATCTCTGCCGACAGAATCACCGAGCCCGGGTTGACCTTGTCCTGCCCGGCATACTTGGGCGCGGTGCCGTGGGTAGCTTCGAACATGGCCACGGTGTCGGACAGGTTGGCGCCCGGCGCGATGCCGATACCGCCCACTTCCGCCGCCAAGGCGTCAGACAGGTAGTCACCGTTGAGGTTGAGGGTGGCGATCACGTCGTACTCGGCCGGGCGCAGCAGGATCTGCTGGAGCATGGCGTCGGCGATGGCATCCTTGACGATGACCTCGCGACCGGTCTTGGGGTTGTTGAACTTCATCCAGGGGCCGCCGTCGAGCAGCTCGGCGCCAAACTCGTCGCGGGCCACCTCGTAACCCCAGTCCTTGAAGGCACCTTCGGTGAACTTCATGATGTTGCCCTTGTGCACCAGCGTGAGCGATTCGCGGTCGTTGTCCACCACGTATTGCAACGCCTTGCGCACCAGGCGCTTGGTGCCCTCCCTGGAGACGGGCTTGACGCCAATGCCGCAGTCCTGGTCGAAGCGGATCTTGGTGACGCCCATTTCCTCCTTGAGGAACTTGATCACCTTGTTCGCCTCGGGCGAGCCGGCCTTCCATTCGATGCCCGCATAAATGTCTTCGGAGTTCTCACGGAAGATCACCATATCGACATCGCCAGGCTTCTTCACCGGGCTCGGCACGCCCTGGAACCACACCACCGGGCGCAGGCACACGTACAGGTCAAGCTGCTGGCGCAAGGCAACGTTGAGTGAGCGGATGCCACCGCCGACCGGTGTGGTCAGCGGCCCCTTGATCGACACCACGTACTCACGCACCGCATCGAGGGTTTCCTGCGGCAGCCAGGTGTCCTGGTCATAGACCTGTGTGGCCTTCTCGCCCGCGTACACCTCCATCCAGGCAATCTTGCGCTTGCCGCCGTAGGCTTTCTGTACGGCAGCATCCACCACCTTGATCATCACCGGCGAGACATCGACGCCGATCCCGTCGCCTTCGATATAGGGAATGATGGGGTTGTCGGGCACATTGAGCGAATGGTCTGCATTGACGGTGATCTTGGTGCCGTCGGTCGGAACCTTGATTTTCTGGTATCCCATGCTTGCACTACTCCGCTTTCGGGTGTGATTGGACATCGTGCGATCCACTGAGCCTAAACCACATCTGCTGACCTGCAAGCACTGCGACAACGCGCCACATTGCCCCTACGTCTTTGGTCTTATAAATGGCGCCGATGTCACTTCGCCTTGCTGAATAGCCCGATTGGTTTGATATACTGCGCCGCGACCGTAGGGTCATCGGGGCGAACCCTTGGAAAATGCGGCTCGCCCTTGGCCAAGAACGGCCACGAAGCCTGGGCTGTTACCGCAGTTCAGCACTTGACGCTCGACTGATGCATCCACCATCACCGCTCGCAGCCTCTCGACTTTCCGCTCATGGCGTCGCCAGGGCGAAGCGCCTACCCTGCGCACCTCGAGACTCGAGTACGCTCAGCACATAGAGAGTTAAACCGCATGCCCACCCGTTCCAAGATCATCTATACCTTCACCGACGAAGCCCCTGCCCTCGCCACCTACTCGCTGCTGCCGATCGTCGAAGCGTTCACCGCCTCGGCTGACATCGCCGTCGAAACTCGCGACATTTCCCTGGCTGGCCGTATCCTCGCGGCTTTCCCGGAGCAACTGGGCGCCGAGAAGCAAGTAGGCGATCACTTGGCGGAACTGGGCCAACTGGCTACCACGCCTGAAGCCAACATCATCAAGCTGCCAAACATCAGCGCCTCGGTACCGCAGCTCAAGGCCGCGATCAAGGAACTGCAAGGCAAAGGCTTCAACATCCCCGACTACGCCGACGAGCCGTCCACCGAGGCCGAGAAAGAATCCCGCGCCCGCTACGACCGCATCAAGGGCAGCGCCGTCAACCCAGTACTGCGCGAAGGCAACTCCGACCGCCGCGCCCCGCTGTCGGTCAAGAACTACGCACGCAAGCACCCGCACAAGATGGGCGCCTGGGCTGCCGACTCGCAGTCGCACGTTGCCCACATGACCCAAGGCGACTTCTACGGCAGCGAAAAGGCCGCGCTGATCGAGGCTGACGACAGCCTGCGCATCGAGCTGGTCGGTAAAGACGGCACCACCACCGTTCTGAAAGCCAAGACTGCGGTCAAAGCTGCCGAGATCGTCGACTGCGCCACCATGAGCCGCAAGGCCCTGCAAGCCTTCATCGCCGAGCAGATCGCCGATGCCAAGGCCTCTGGCGTGCTGCTGTCGGTACACCTGAAAGCCACCATGATGAAGGTCTCCGACCCGATCATGTTCGGCGTCATCGTCGAAGCGTTCTACAACGACGTGCTGGCCAAGCATGCCGCCGCACTGGCTGAAGTGGGCTTCAACGCCAACAACGGCATCGGCGACCTGTACGCCCGCATCAAGGACCTGCCAGCTGACAAGCAGGCCGAGATCGAAGCCGACATCCAGGCCCTGTACGCCGTTCGCCCGGCCCTGGCCATGGTCAACTCCGACAAAGGCATCACCAACCTGCACGTGCCGAGCGACGTCATCGTCGACGCCTCGATGCCGGCCATGATCCGTGACTCGGGCAAGATGTGGAACACCGCAGGTGAGCTGCAGGACGCCAAGGCGATCATCCCGGACCGCTGCTACGCCGGCATCTACCAGGCCACCATCGAAGACTGCAAGGCCAACGGCGCCTTCGACCCGACCACCATGGGCAGCGTACCGAACGTCGGCCTGATGGCGCAGAAAGCCGAAGAGTACGGCTCCCACGACAAGACCTTCCAGATCCAGGCCGATGGCGTGGTGCGTGTGGTCGATGGCAAAGGCCAGGTCGTGCTGCAGCAGAACGTCGAAGCGGGTGACATCTTCCGCATGTGCCAGACCAAGGACGCGCCGATCCAGGACTGGGTCAAGCTGGCCGTCAACCGTGCCCGCCTGAGCAACACCCCGGCGGTGTTCTGGCTGGACCCGGCGCGCGCCCACGACGGCGTGATGATCGAGAAGGTGCAGCAGTACCTGAAGGATCACGACACCACCGGCCTGGACATCCGTATCCTGGCCCCGGTCGACGCCATCAAGTTCTCCCTGGCCCGCATCCGCGAAGGCAAGGACACCATCTCGGTGACCGGCAACGTGCTGCGCGACTACCTGACCGACCTGTTCCCGATCATGGAGCTGGGCACCAGCGCCAAGATGCTGTCGATCGTACCGCTGATGAACGGCGGTGGCCTGTTCGAAACCGGCGCTGGCGGTTCGGCACCCAAGCACGTGCAGCAGTTGGTCGAAGAGAACTTCCTGCGTTGGGACTCGCTGGGTGAGTTCCTGGCCCTTGCCGCTTCCCTGGAGCACCTGGGCAACACCTACGACAACCCGCGTGCCAAGGTCCTGGCCAACACCCTGGACCAAGCTACCGGCAAGTTCCTCGACACCAACAAGTCGCCTTCGCGCAAAGTCGGTGGCATCGACAACCGCGGCAGCCACTTCTACCTGACCCTGTACTGGGCCGAAGCCCTGGCCGCCCAGGCTGACGACGCCGCCCTGCAGGCGCGCTTCGCCCCGCTGGCTAAAACCCTGGCCGAGAACGAAGCGACCATCGTCGCCGAGCTCAACGCCGTTCAGGGCAAGCCGGCCGACATCGGTGGCTACTACGCCACGGATGCCGAGCTGACCGCCAAGGTAATGCGCCCAAGCCAGACCTTCAACAGCGCCATTGCCGCTCTGTAAGGTACGCTTGATGTAACACCACAAACCCCGGCCACGCACCGGGGTTTGTGCTTTTTAGCCGCAAGCTGCAAGCCACAAGTCAAAGCAGCCCGCGTACTGCTTCGACTTGTGGCTTGCAGCTTGAAACTTGCTACTTAGGGAGAGAATCGACCGTGTCCTGGCAACCCCATATCACCGTCGCCACCGTCGTCGAGCACGAGGGCAAATTCCTCTTCGTCGAAGAGTTCAAAGCTGGCCAGCATGTTTTCAACCAGCCCGCTGGCCACCTGGAACCCAACGAAACCCTGCCCCAGGCCGCCCTGCGCGAAACCCTCGAAGAAACCGCCTGGGAAGTCGAACTGACCGGCGTGGTCGGCATCTACCTGTACACCGCACCCAGCAATGGTGTGACCTACCAGCGCATCTGCTTCGCCGCGCGCCCGGTGCGCCATCACGCCGACCTGGGGCTGGACAGCGACATCGTCCGCGCCGTCTGGCTGACCCGCGACGAGCTGCTCGCCGACCCTAGCCGCTGGCGCAGCGAGCTGGTGCCGCGCTGCCTCGACGACTACCTGGCCGGCCCGCTGCACAGCCTCGCCCTGCTGCGCGACTGACGCGCGGCCTCGGGTTTGATAGAATCGGCGTTTTTCCCCTCTGATACACATCGGTAGCCATGACCAGCCCAGCACTCAAAGACCCCGCCAAGACCCGCGTCATCGTCGGCATGTCCGGCGGCGTGGACTCTTCCGTCTCCGCCCTTCTGCTCATGGAGCAGGGCTACCAGGTGGAAGGGCTGTTCATGAAAAACTGGGAAGAGGACGACGGCACCGAATACTGCACCGCCCGCGAAGACCTGGCCGACGCCCAGGCCGTGTGCGACCGCATCGGCATCAAGCTGCACACCGCCAACTTCGCCGCCGAGTACTGGGACCACGTGTTCGAGCACTTCCTCGAAGAATACAAGGCCGGCCGCACGCCCAACCCCGACATCCTCTGCAACCGCGAAATCAAGTTCAAGGCGTTTCTCGACTACGCCCTGTCGCTGGGTGCCGACCTGATCGCCACCGGCCACTACGTGCGCCGCCGCGACACCGGTGAGCTCACCGAGCTGCTCAAGGGCCTGGACCCGAACAAGGACCAGAGCTACTTCCTGCATGCCGTCGGCGGCAAGGAAATCGCCCGCACCCTGTTCCCGGTCGGCGAACTGGAAAAACCCGAGGTCCGCGCCATTGCCGAAAAGCACGGCTTGGCCACGGCCAAGAAAAAGGACTCCACCGGTATCTGCTTCATTGGCGAGCGCCGCTTCAGCGACTTCCTCAAGCAGTACCTGCCGGCCCAGCCAGGTGAAATCCAGACCACCGACGGCGAAGTCATCGGCCGCCATCATGGCCTGATGTACCACACCATCGGCCAGCGCCAGGGCCTGGGTATCGGCGGCCTCAAGGATGCCGGTGACGAGCCGTGGTACGTGCTCGACAAAGACCTCTCGCGCAACGTGCTGGTGGTCGGCCAGGGCAATGAGCACCCGTGGCTGTTCTCCCGCGCCTTGCTGGCCTCGGACATCTACTGGGTCAACCCAATCGACCTGTCCAGCCCACGCCGCCTGACTGCCAAGGTGCGTTACCGCCAGGGCGACCAGGGTTGTACCCTTGAGCGCAGCGATAACGGCTACCGCGCGGTGTTCGACGAGCCGCAGCGGGCCGTGACGCCCGGCCAGTCGGTGGTGTTCTACGACGGCGAGGTATGCCTGGGTGGCGGCGTGATCGAGACCGCCGAGCCCTGGAGCCCGCGCGCATGAGCAACCTGCAGGAGCAATTGATTGCCCTGGGCGGTGTGTTCCAGGCCGCCGTGCTGGTCGACCGCATCGCCCGCACCGGCCAGGCCAGCGAGGCCAACATCGGCTGCATGCTGGGCAGCCTGCTGGTACGCGACCCCAAGGACACCCTGGAGGTGTTCGGCGGTGACGACCTCAACCTGCGCGACGGTTACCGCGCCCTGGTCGGCGCGCTCGAGCGCGACCCCAGCAGCCTGCAGCGCGAGCCGCTGCGCTATGCCCTGTCGATGCTGGGCCTGGAACGCCAGCTGGCCAAGCGCGGCGACCTGCTCGACACCATCGGCAACCGCTTGCCGCAGATTCAGTCGCAGGCCGACCATTTCGGCCTGATTCATGAAAACGTCATCGCTTCCAGTGGAGCCTTGTACCAGGACACCCTGAGCACTTTGCGCCAGCGTATTCAGGTACACGGCGACATGCGTTTCCTGCAGCAGCCCAGCAACGCCTCGAAGATCCGCGCCCTGCTGCTGGCCGGCATCCGCGCCGCGCGCCTGTGGCGCCAACTGGGCGGCCATCGCTGGCAGTTGGTGTTCAGCCGCCGCAAGCTGCTCAACGAACTGTACGACATGATGCGCACGCCGTCCTGAAGAAAAACGCCGGACCTGTAGGAGCGGCCTTGCGTCGCGAAAGGGCTGCACAGCAGCCCCAGAATCGCCGCCCCAGCATAGATTGCCGGGGCCGCTGCGCAGCCCTTTCGCGACGCAAGGCCGCTCCTACAGGCATTTTTCATGTATGATATGCGCCCTTCCAAAAGCCTGACTGTCCGAGAACACCCCATGCAGCTTTCCTCGCTCACTGCGGTTTCCCCTGTAGACGGCCGTTATGCCGGCAAAACCCAGGCCTTGCGCCCCATTTTCAGCGAATACGGCCTGATCCGTTTCCGCGCCCTGGTCGAAGTCCGCTGGTTGCAGCGCCTGGCCGCCCACCCGCAAATCGGCGAAGTGCCGGCGTTCTCCGCCGAAGCCAACGCCGTGCTGGACACCCTGGCCACCGATTTCAAACTTGAGCACGCCGAACGCGTCAAGGAAATCGAGCGCACCACCAACCACGACGTCAAGGCCATCGAGTACCTGCTCAAGGAGCAGGCTGCCCAGCTGCCTGAGCTGGCCAAGGTCAGCGAGTTCATCCACTTCGCCTGCACCAGCGAGGACATCAACAACCTGTCCCACGCCCTGATGCTGCGCGCCGGCCGTGACGAAGTGCTGCTGCCGCTGATGCGCCAGATCGCCGACGCCATCCGCGCCCAGGCCCACGCCCTGGCCGACGTGCCGATGCTGTCGCGCACCCACGGCCAACCGGCTTCGCCGACCACCCTGGGTAAAGAGCTGGCCAACGTCGTGTACCGCCTGGAGCGCCAGATCGCCCAGGTGGCCGCCGTGCCGCTGCTGGGCAAGATCAACGGCGCCGTAGGCAACTACAACGCCCACCTGTCGGCCTATTCGCAGATCGACTGGGAAGCCAACGCCCGCGCCTTCATCGAAGACGAGCTGGGCCTGCAGTTCAACCCGTACACCACCCAGATCGAGCCGCACGACTACATTGCCGAGCTGTTCGATGCGATCGCCCGCTTCAACACCATCCTCATCGACTTCGACCGCGATGTGTGGGGCTACATCTCCCTGGGCTACTTCAAGCAGAAGACCGTCGCGGGCGAAATCGGCTCGTCGACCATGCCGCACAAGGTCAACCCGATCGACTTCGAAAACTCCGAAGGCAACCTGGGTATCGCCAACGCGCTGTTCCAGCACCTGGCCAGCAAGCTGCCGATCTCGCGCTGGCAGCGTGACCTGACCGACTCCACCGTGCTGCGCAACCTGGGCGTGGGCTTCGCACACAGCGTCATCGCCTACGAAGCCAGCCTCAAGGGCATCGGCAAGCTGGAAGTCAACACCGCACGCATCGCCGCCGACCTGGACGCCTGCTGGGAAGTGCTGGCCGAGCCGATCCAGACGGTCATGCGCCGCTTCAACATCGAAAACCCCTACGAGAAGCTCAAAGAGCTGACCCGTGGCAAGGGCATCACCCCTGAAGCGCTGCTGACCTTCATCGACGGCCTGGACATGCCAGCCGACGCCAAGGCCGAGCTCAAGCTGCTGACCCCTGCTACCTACATCGGTAACGCGGCAGCACAGGCCAAACGCATCTAAGCTGACCGTCGCGTTCAACGCCCGGCTTAGCCGGGCGTTTTTATTCCCGGACGAAAATTACGTTTTTTCAATAGGTTGAACATGAATCCTGATACTCCACTGCAGCTGCTGGGCGGCATCTCTGCCCGCGAATTCATGCGCGACTACTGGCAGAAGAAGCCCCTGCTGGTACGCCAGGCCTTCCCCGACTTCATCAGCCCGATCGAACCCGACGAACTGGCCGGCCTGGCGCTGGAAGAAGAAGTTGAATCGCGCCTGGTGCTCGAGCACGGCGAACGCCCTTGGGAACTGCGTCGCGGCCCGTTCGAGGAAGATGTCTTCGCCACCCTGCCCGAGCGTGACTGGACCTTGCTGGTACAGGCCGTGGACCAGTTCGTCCCGGAAGTGGCCGAACTGCTGCAAGAGTTCCGTTTCCTGCCCAGCTGGCGCATCGACGATGTGATGGTCAGCTTCGCCGCCCCCGGTGGCAGCGTCGGCCCGCACTTCGACAACTATGACGTGTTCCTGCTGCAAGGCCACGGCAAGCGCAACTGGAAGATCGGCCAGATGTGCAACAGCGACAGCCCGCTGATCGAGCACGCCGACCTGCGCATCCTGGCCGACTTCGAACAGAGCGGTGAGTGGACCCTGGAGCCCGGCGACATGCTCTACCTGCCGCCGCGCCTGGCCCACTACGGCGTAGCCGAGGACGACTGCCTGACCTACTCGGTCGGTTTCCGTGCCCCGAGCGCCGCCGAAGTGCTGACCCACTTCACCGACTTCCTCGGCCAGTTCCTGCCGGACGAAGAGCGCTACAGCGACGCCGACGCGCAGCCGGTCAGCGACCCGCACCAGATCCAGCACGATGCCCTCGACCGCCTCAAGGGCCTGCTCGACAAGCACATGGGTGACAAGGACCTGCTGCTGACCTGGTTCGGCCAGTTCATGACCGAGCCGCGCTACCCGGAGCAGGTGGTGGGTGAAGAGCTGAGCGAGAAAGAGCTGATCGAAGCCCTTGAGGATGGCGCCATCCTGATCCGTAACCCAAGTGCGCGCATGGCCTGGTCCGAGCTCAATGACGACCTGATGCTGTTCGCCAGCGGCCGTAGCTGCCCACTGCCCGCCAAGCTGCGTGAGCTGCTGAAGCTGGTCTGTGCGGCGGACGCGTTACACATCGAAAACCTTGCAGAGTGGTTGGAGGATGAAGATGGCCTTATGCTGGTACAGCAGCTGATCAAACAAGGAAGCCTGGGATTCGCCAATGAATAAGATTCGTGTGCGCCTCGCCGACTGGCATAAGGACAACGCCGACATCCGGCGTATCCGTGAAGCGGTGTTCATTGCCGAACAGCACGTACCGCCAGAGCTCGAGTGGGACTCGGACGATCCGACTGCGGTGCACTTCCTGGCCCTGGAGGGTGACTACCCGATCGGTACCGCCCGCCTGCTGCCCGACGGCACTATCGGCCGAGTATCGGTACTCAAGGACTGGCGCGGGCTGAAGGTGGGCGATGCACTGATGAATGCGGTCATCATCGAAGCCCAGCAGCGCGACCTGAAGCAGCAGACACTCAGTGCCCAGGTGCACGCCACGCCGTTCTACGAGCGCCTGGGCTTTCGCGTCGTCAGCGAAGAGTTCCTTGAAGCCGGCATCCCGCATGTGGACATGGTGCGCGACTCTCGCGAAATCGCCTGATCCCTAAGTGTTTGCCTGCACTGCCCCGCGAAAGGGGCAGTGCAGGCAAAACATCTCGACCGACAAAACCTGTACATCCATCCAGATAAAACTTGCCTCTGCGCCCCTGCTTGCGCATCCTAGTGCCCATCACCCCCGATGAAGCGTTTGCGGCCATGCGCCTGTTCCTCTGCGAAAAACCCTCCCAGGCAAAAGACATCGCCAAAGTACTCGGCGCCACTCGCAAGGCCGACGGCTGCTGGCAAGGCACCGATGTCTGCGTGACCTGGTGCATTGGCCACCTGCTCGAAACCGCCCCACCCGACAGTTACGACGAACGCTACAAGCGCTGGAACCTCGCCGACCTGCCGATCATTCCCGAAAAATGGAAGATGCTGGTCAAACCCAAGACCGCCAGCCAGTTCAAGGCCGTCAAGCGCCTGCTCGGCGAGGCGCGCGAACTGGTGATCGCCACCGACGCCGACCGCGAAGGCGAGATGATCGCCCGCGAACTGGTCGAGCACTGCCGTTACCGCGGGCCGATCCAGCGTTTGTGGCTGTCGGCACTCGACGATGCCTCCATCCGCAAGGCCCTGGCGCGCCTGCTGCCCGGCCAAGAGACGTTCAGCCTTTACCACTCGGCGCTGGGTCGCTCCCGTGCCGACTGGCTGATCGGCATGAACATGAGCCGGCTGTTTACCTTGCTCGGCCGCCAGTCCGGCTACCAAGGGGTGTTGCCGGTAGGCCGGGTGCAGACGCCGACCCTGCGCCTGGTGGTGGACCGCGATCGCAGCATCGCCGACTTCGTGCCAGTGCCGTTCTGGGCCATCGACGTGCAACTCGAACATGCCGGCCAAGGCTTCAATGCCCAATGGCGGGCCCCGGAGGACGCCTGTGACGACCAGGGCCGGTGCCTCAACCCGGCCTTGGCGCAACAGGCTGCCGCCGATATGAGTAACGCGGGCACGGCCCGAGCGGTCAAGGTGGCGACAGAACGCGTGCGCGAAGCTGCCCCCCTGCCCTTCGACCTGGGCACCCTGCAGGAGCTGTGCTCGAAAAAGTTTGGCCTCGGCGCCCAGGAAACCCTCGACATCGCCCAGGCCCTGTACGAAACCCACAAGCTGATCACCTACCCGCGCAGCGACTGCGGCTACCTGCCACTGAGCCAGCACGCCGAGGCGCCCGCCATTCTCGCAGCGTTGCAGCGCGCCGATAGCAGCCTTGCGCCGCTGCAGCCTTACCTTGAGCCACAGCGCCGCTCCCGTGCCTGGAACGATGCCAAGGTCAGTGCCCACCACGGCATCATCCCCACAGCAGCGGCCAGCGACCCCGCGCGCCTGCCCGCCAAGTACAAAGCGGTCTACACCTTGATACGTGCCCGTTACCTGGCGCAGTTTCTGCCCAACCACGAGTACGACCGCACCCAGGCCGATTTCGACTGTGCGGGCCATGCCCTGCGCGCCGTGGGCAAGCAGATCGTCGAGCCTGGCTGGCGGCGTGCCTTGCCCGAGGCATTGACCCCGGCCAAAGGCCGCGAGGCAGCGCCAGCCCAGGTCCTGCCAGCCTTGCGCGAAGGCCAGGACTGCAACGTGCAAGGCCTGCAGCTCAAGGACATGTGGACCCAGCCACCCAAGCCCTTCACCGAAGGCGACCTGATCAAGGCGATGAAGAACGTCGCCAAACTGGTAGATGACCCTCGGCTGAAACAGAAGCTCAAGGAAACCACCGGCATCGGCACTGAAGCGACCCGGGCCAGCATCATCCAGGGCCTGCTCGACCGCGGCTACCTGGTCAAGCACGGCAAGGCCTTGGCCGCGACGCCTGCGGCCTTCAGCCTGATCGACGCCGTGCCACGCGCTATCGCCGACCCCGGCACCACGGCAATCTGGGAGCAGGCCCTGGACATGGTGCAGAGCGGTGAAATGAGCCTGGAAGAGTTCGTCGCCCGGCAGTCGGCCTGGATGGGCAAGCTGGTCGAGCGCTGCAGCGGCATGCGCATGACCATCACAGGGCCGGCAGCCGGCGCCGCGCCGCCCTGGAAAAAGAAGCGCCGGGGCGGCGGGAAAGGCAAAACCACCGCAGGCAAGGCGGCCGCAGCCAAGCCAAGGCAACCGAGGAAAAAGGCGGCAACCTGAACCCTGGCAATGCCAAAACCACAAAACCCGACAAACAAACTGGCGCCGTGAAATTTACCTGCTAAATTTTCATGAAAATAATGATAAAAATTTTCATGAGGCCCCGGTATGTTCAAGCAATCCGCGCAACACATTGCCACCTACTACGCCCAGACCTACCCCACCCCTATTCCTCTGCGCCCTACTCTGCAAGGCCGACACGACACTGACGTGCTGATTGTCGGCGCCGGGTTCAGCGGCCTGCACACCGCCCTGCGCCTGGCCATGGCCGGCAAGCGAGTGACGCTGCTGGAAGCCAGCCGTGTGGCCTGGGCTGCGTCCGGGCGCAACGGTGGCCAGGCGTTGCTGGGCTGGTCATGCGACATGCCGCCGCTGGAAAAAACCCTCGGCATCGAACGCACTAGGTGCTTGTGGGACAGCATGTGCTGGGCCGCCGATGAAATGCGTGAACTGCCGCAACGCCATGGTTTCGATGTCGACTATCGGCTTGGCAGCTTGTGGACCGCCGTGTTGCCACGGCGGGTGAAGATGCTTGAGGATGCCCTGCATGACGCCCAGGCCAAGTGGGGCTATGACGCCCTGCGCTTGATTGGGCGCGATGAGCTGCCCCAGTGGATCGACAGCCCGCGCTACCAGGCTGCGCTGTATGACGCCAAAGGTGCACACCTCAACCCGCTCAAGCTGGCCCAAGGCCTGGCCAGCACTATCGAGGCAGCCGGCGGGCACATCTTCGAGCAAAGCCAGGTGCTCGACTACCAGCAGACCGGCAACGGGTATGTCACCCGCACCGGCCATGGCGAGGTGCACAGCCAGGTCCTGGTGCTGGCCTGCAACGCCTACATCGACCGCCTCGACCCGGCACTGTCGCGCCGTTTGCTGCCCGTTGGCTCCTACCAGATAACGACCGCGCCTTTGGAAGCCGACTTCGCCAAATCATTACTGCCGCGCAACAGCTGCGTGATCGACAACCAGTTCGTGCCCGACTATTTCCGCCTTACCCCCGACAACCGCCTGCTGTTCGGCGGCGGCTGCACCTACCTGGGCGGCATCCCCAAGGACGTGGCCGGCGCCACCCGCCCCTACCTTGAACGGGTGTTCCCGCAATTGGCTGGGGTGGCCATCGACTTTGCCTGGGGCGGCCACATCGACTGCAGCATCCAGCGCACGCCCGACATCGGCCGTGACGGCCAGCGCTATTGGTTACAGGGTTTCTCCGGCCATGGCGTGCTGCCGACCCTGGCTGGGGCGCGGGCGGTCAGCGATGCGATCCTCGGTAACGACGACCTGCTGACGTTGTACCAAGGCATCGACAACGGTCGCTTCCCTGGTGGCGACTTGATGGCCGCACCGCTGGAAGCCGCGGCCAAAGCCTGGTACAGGTTGCGCGACCATGTCTGATGAAGTTCAAACACTGGCGGTGCTGATCCGCGACCTGCGCAAGCACCGCGGGCTGACGCTTGACGAGCTGGCCGGCAAGGTCAAGCGCTCACTGGGCTTTCTCTCGCAGGTCGAGCGCGGCCTGTCGCGCCCGACCGTGGCCGACCTGACGGCCATCAGCGAAGCCCTGCACGTGCCGACCACCTACTTCTACCAGGCCGGCCAGCCGCGCCCGCTGGACTGGGTCACCCGGCCCGGTGAACGGCGCACGATCTACTACGCCGAGGGCATCAGCGACGTGCTGGTATCGCCCACCCTCAATGGCGGCTTCTCCATGCTCGAAAGCCACCTGGCGCCTGGCGCCAGCAGTGGCGAGGGGCACCTGAACGACAGTTCCGAGCAAGGCGGCTTCGTCCTCGAAGGCGAGCTGACGCTTTGGCGCGAAGGCCACGCCGAGGCGGTGACGCTGCGGCGCAACGACAGCTTTCAGCTCCCCCCGCACAACCAGTTCCGCTACGCCAACCTGACCGACCAGACGACCCGGGTCCTCTGGGTCTTCCGATGAGAGCACAGCATGACCATCACCACAGGTTTTCCCGATCTGCTCAGTGAAGTACGCGCGTTCCGTGCCCGCTACCCCGGCGTACGCCACGTCGACCTGCTGAGCCTGGATATCCCCGGGCATTTCTACGGCAAGCGCTACCCCATCGACATGCTGGAAAAGGTCGCCGCCGGCAGCCCGCTGAAACTGCCACAGAACTGCGTGCTGCTGGGGGTACAGGGCGGGTTGTTCCCGATTGGCGACTATTGCTTCAACGATGGAGACCCGGATGCGCTGCGGCGCCTGATCCCCGGCACCCTCAAGCCGGTCACCTGGGAGCGCGAGCCGCTGGGCCAGATGCTGATCAGCTCCGATGGCACCGCAGCGCCCATCGAGTTCGAGCCACGGGAGGTGCTCGCCCGCGTGTTGCAGCGCCTGGCCCGGCGTGGCATTCGCCCGGTCGTGGCATTCGAGCTGGAGTTCTACCTGTTTGAGCGGGCACTCAAGGAAGGCCTGCCGCAGTTTCCGCGCGACCCGTTCAGCGACGACCCGGACGATCAGCCCAACATGCATATCGAGCGGCTGTCGCGCTTCAGCGACGTGCTGCTCGACATGGTCGAAACGGCCAACGCGCAGGGCGTCGACGCCAACGTCATCACGGCGGAATTGGGGCCGGGCCAGTTCGAGATCAATTTCGGCCACTGCGACGACGGCCTGCGCGCCGCCGACTGGGCAGCCCTGTTCTGCCGCAGCACCCGTGGCGTGGCGCTCAAGCATGGCCTGCGCGCCTCATTCATGAGCAAACCCTACCTGCAAGCCCCGGGCAGCGGCATGCATGTGCATGTGAGCCTGTATGACAACGACGGCAACAACCTGCTGGCCGCCGACGGGCAGCGCCCGCTGCGCCATGCGGTGGCAGGCTGCCTGGCGACCCTGCCGCACTGCATGCCGATCTTTGCCGCCAACCACAATGCATTTCGCCGCTATGGCGCCATGGTCAACGCTGCCAGCCGTGCGAGCTGGGGCTTCGAGGACCGCGATGCGTGCATCCGCATTCCCGAGTCCGATGCGCGCAATTTACGCATCGAGCATCGTCTGGCGGGTGCGGACGCCAACCCGTACCTGGTGCTAGCGGCGATCCTGTGTGGCATGGAGCATGGGCTGGATGCGGCGCGGGAGCCGATTGCGCCGCTGAACGAAGACCGTGGCAGCGGTATCGACTTTCCGAAGGACATGCTCAGCGCCGTAGCCGCGATGCGCAATCACCCGGCGGTGAATGAGGGGCTGGGCGAAGAGTTCGTGATGGTGTATTGCGAGAACAAGCGTCAGGACCATTTGGCGTTCATGCAGGAGGTCAGTGCCAGAGAATATCGATGGTTCCTGTAATGACTTAATTGTCAGTGCTGGCCCCGCGAAAGGGCCGGTACTGACAAGACCAAAATCTCTCCTATTCTCAATAGCTCACTTGGCAATCCCCCTGCACAGAGGAGCCGCGACCATGAGCTACGTAACCACGAAGGATGGCGTTCAGATCTTCTACAAGGACTGGGGCCCGCGCGATGCGCCGGTCATCCACTTCCACCACGGCTGGCCGCTGAGTGCCGACGACTGGGACGCCCAGCTGCTGTTTTTCCTGGCCGAGGGCTTTCGCGTGGTCGCCCACGACCGCCGCGGCCATGGGCGCTCCAGCCAGGTGTGGGACGGCCATGACATGGACCACTACGCCGATGACGTGGCCGCCGTGGTCGAACACCTGGGCATCCAGGGCGCGGTGCATGTCGGCCACTCGACCGGCGGCGGCGAAGTGGTGCGCTACATGGCGCGCTACCCCGGCGACAAGGTCGCCAAGGCGGTACTGATTGCCGCCGTGCCACCGCTGATGGTGCAAACACCTGCCAACCCGGGCGGCCTGCCCAAGTCGGTGTTCGACGGTTTCCAGGCCCAGGTGGCAGATAACCGGGCGCAGTTCTACCGCGACGTGCCGACAGGGCCGTTTTATGGCTATAACCGGCCTGGCGTCGAACCTGCCGAAGGCATCATCGGCAACTGGTGGCGCCAGGGCATGATCGGCAGCGCCAAGGCGCACTACGACGGCATCGTTGCGTTCTCGCAGACTGACTTCACCGAAGACCTGAAGGGCATCAACCAACCGGTTCTGGTGATGCATGGCGACGATGACCAGATCGTGCCCTACGAGAATTCCGGCCCGTTGTCAGCTAAGTTGCTGCCTAACGGCACGCTGAAGACTTACAAAGGCTACCCGCACGGCATGCCCACCACCCATGCCGATGTGATCAATGCCGATTTGCTGGCGTTCATCCGCAACTGAAGCGGTGCCAGTGCGGGCCCCTATGGCAGCGGGTTTACCCGCGAAACGGCCCGCACTGGCAACCCCCACTCGTCAGGATTACCATGTCCCACTTCTAGCGCGGCCGTTTGCCGCACCCTTGCCTCCCTGCCTGCCAGATACCAATGCCCTTCGAACTCACCGTAGAACCCCTCACGCTGCTGATCCTGGCCCTGGTCGCCTTCGTCGCCGGCTTCATCGACGCCATCGCCGGCGGTGGTGGCCTGCTCACCACGCCGGCATTGCTGACGGCCGGCATGCCACCGCACCTGGTGCTGGGCACCAACAAGCTCAGCTCCACATTTGGCTCGGCCACCGCCGGTTTCACCTACTACAAGCGCAAACTGTTCCACCCTGCGCAGTGGCGCCCGGCACTGTTCGCCACCTTGGTCGGCGCCTCGCTGGGCGCAGTGATCGCCCACTACCTGCCCGCCGAATGGCTGAACAAGATGCTGCCGGTGGTGGTCTTCGCCTGCGGGGTCTACCTGCTGTTCGGCGGCACGCCAAAGGCACCGCTGGATGCCAATGCGCCGATCAAGAAGAAATGGCAAGTGCCGCAAGGCTTCACCCTGGGCTTCTACGATGGCGTGGCCGGCCCCGGCACCGGCGCGTTCTGGACCGTGAGCACCCTGCTGCTGTACCCCATCGACCTGGTGCGCGCCAGCGGCGTGGCACGCAGCATGAACTTCGTCAGCAACATCGCGGCGCTGACGGTGTTCATCATTTCAGGGCAGGTGGACTACATCGTCGGCCTGGCCATGGGCCTGTCGGTGATGGTCGGCGCCTTCTTCGGCGCACGCACGGCGATCAGCGGCGGCAGCAAGTTCATCCGCCCGGTGTTCATCACCGTGGTGCTGGCCTTGACCGTGCGCCTAGCGTGGCAGCACTGGTTCGGGCAGGCCTAGACGCCGAGCCACATACAGGTCGATCAGGTAGCGGGCGATGGAACGCCCGGCCGGCAGCGGCGGCAGGTCGTGCACGCTGAACCACTGGGCGTCCTCGATCTCGTCCGGTTGCATCACAATCTCCCCGCCCGCGTACTCGGCATGGAAGCCCAGCATCATCGAATGGGGGAACGGCCAGCACTGGCTGCCAACGTACTGGATGTTCTGCACCTCGACCGCCACCTCTTCACGCACCTCGCGTACCAGGCAGTCCTCGGCCGACTCGCCTGGCTCGGCAAAGCCCGCCAGGGTGCTGTAGACACCGGTGACAAAACGCGGCGAGCGCGCCAGCAGAATCTCGTCACCGCGGGTGACCAGCACGATCATGCTCGGCGAAATGCGTGGGTAGCTGCGCAGGTCGCACGGCTGGCAATACATTGCCCGCTCCCAACGGATTTGCGTCATCGCCTGGCCGCAACTGCCGCAGAACCGGTGTTCGCGGGCCCAGGTGCCGATCTGCGCGGCGTAGCCCAGCACCTTGTACAGGGCGAAGTCGCCTTCGAGCATGAACGCACGCAACCCACGCCAGGCACACCCCGGCACGTCGGTGGCGGTGCGCAGTTCGAGCAGGAACACCGGCTGGCCATCGAAGTGACCGATACCATGCTCGCACAGTACGTCCAGGTCCTGGCGCTTGAGCCACTCGCGGGGGAACAGCGCGCCGTTGTCGTCCACCAGGAACCCTTCCGGGCTGCGGGCGACGGCCCAGCCCCCGGTGATCTGCGGGTCGAGTACTGCGGTAGTCCAGCGTGCTGACATGTTGGGGGTTCCTTGCTGAGCGCCCCCCGAGCTGTCAGTCGGCGAACGTCGGTTTCTGTTTGCTCATGTGCGCCGCCACTGCCACGCGCAGGTCTTCGGACTGCAGCATCGCGGCGTTCCAGGTGGCGATGTACTCCAGGCCATCGTCAATGCGATGGTCACGCATGTAGCTGAGCATTTCCTTGGTGCCGGCCACGGCGATCGGCGATTTTGCGGCAATCTCGCGGGCAATGGCAAAGACCCCGTCGAGCAGCGCGGCCTGATCATCATAGACGCGGTTGACCAGGCCGATGCGCAGCGCCTCATCGGCCTCGACGTTGCGCCCGGTGAATGCCAGCTCACGCATCATGCCGTCGCCGATGATACGTGGCAAACGTTGCAGCGTGCCGACATCGGCGGCCATGCCCATGTCGATTTCCTTGATCGAGAACTGCGCATCCTGGCTGCAGTAGCGCATGTCGCACGCCGAGATGAGGTCGATGGCGCCCCCAATGCAGTAGCCCTGCACCGCCGCCAGCACCGGCTTGCGGCATTTGTCCACGGCGTTGAACGAGCCCTGCAGGCGCAGGATGGTACTGCGCAGGAAGCGCGCATTACGGCCGACGTCCTTGCCCATCTGGCCAGCGAGCGAGGCCAGCATCATCAAGTCGATGCCGGCGGAAAAATGCTTGCCCGCACCGCTGATGACCACGGCACGCACGGCAACGGTGTCGTCGACCCACTGGAAGATGTCGATGATCTCTTCCCAGAAGGCCGCGTTCATGGCGTTGACCTTTTCCGGGCGGTTGATCTGAACGTGGGCAATGTTGTCGGTCAGTTCGACCTTGAACGCGCTGTACTCGGTCACGTGCGGCACTCCTGCGGTTGAAGGGTTCATAGCGCAGGATGGTAACCCAGCCGCGAGGCCGCACTTGTGCCAAAAACGGGACTGCACACCTTGCCTAAGGCGGCCCGATCCGGCACCGTGCGGCATTGCCGAATTATAAGGATACATATTCATGTCACGCTCCGTGGCCGGCGCGCTCGCGCACAATTTCCTGGGCCAGTCACCGCTCTGGTACAAGGCCGTCATCGGCCTGTTCCTGGTGCTCAACCCATTGCTGTTGCTGACTGCAGGCCCGGTCACGGCGGGCTGGGTGCTGGTGATCGAATTCATCTTCACCCTGGGCATGGCGCTCAAGTGCTACCCGCTGATGCCTGGCGGATTGTTGCTGGTTGAAGCACTGCTGCTGGAGATGACCACGCCTCAGGCGCTGTACGAAGAACTGCAGCACAACTTCCCGGTGATCCTGCTGCTGATGTTCATGGTTGCCGGTATTCACTTCATGAAGGAACTACTGCTGTTCCTGTTCTCGCGGATCCTGCTTGGCGTGCGCTCGAAAGCGCTGCTGTCGGTCCTGTTCTGCGTGCTGTCGGCGTTTCTCTCGGCCTTTCTCGATGCCCTGACGGTTACGGCGGTGATCATCAGCGCTGCGGTAGGCTTCTACGCGGTCTTTCACCGTGTCGCCTCCGGGGCCAACCCGCGCGAAGACAGCGCGCTCGACAGCGACCAGCAGATCCCCCAACTGCACCGTGAAGACCTCGACCAGTTCCGCGCCTTCCTGCGCAGCCTGCTGATGCACGGTGCGGTCGGTACCGCGTTGGGCGGCGTGTGCACGCTGGTGGGCGAACCGCAGAACCTGTTGATCGGCCATGAGATGGGTTGGCACTTCGCCGACTTCTTTTTCAAGGTCGCGCCCGTGTCGTTGCCGGTGCTCGGCGCCGGGCTGCTGACCTGTGTGCTGTTGGAAAAACTGCGCCTGTTCGGCTACGGCACGCTGATGCCCGAGCGCGTACGCCAGGTGCTGGCCGCCTACACCGCCGAAAACGATGTCGCGCGCACCGCAGCACAGCGAGCCGCGCTGTGGGTGCAAGGCAGCGCCGCGCTGATCCTGATCATCTGCCTGGGCCTGCACATTGCCGAGGTTGGCCTGGTGGGCCTGCTGGTGATCGTGCTGATCACCGCGTTTACCGGCATTACCGATGAGCACCGCCTAGGCCGTGCCTTCCAGGACGCCATGCCGTTCACCGCGCTGCTGGTGGTGTTTTTCGCCGTGGTCGCGGTGATCCATCAACAGCAGCTGTTCAGCCCGCTGATCGCCTGGGTACTGGCGCTACCCGCCGAACAACAACCCGGCATGCTGTACCTGGCCAACGGT
Organism: Pseudomonas sp. SWRI68; assembly: GCF_014269165.1. Lineage (NCBI taxonomy): Bacteria > Pseudomonadati > Pseudomonadota > Gammaproteobacteria > Pseudomonadales > Pseudomonadaceae > Pseudomonas > Pseudomonas sp. SWRI68. The sequence goes on from NZ_JABWRU010000007.1 coordinate 208,811, forward strand.
TTGCTGTCGGCGATCAGCGACAACGTGTTTGTCGCTACCATCTACATTACCGAGGTCAAGCAGGCGTTTCTCAATGGTGGCATGAGCCGCGAGCATTTCGAGACGCTGGCGGTGGCGATCAACACCGGTACCAACCTGCCGAGCGTGGCGACCCCTAATGGGCAGGCGGCGTTCCTGTTTCTGCTGACCTCGGCGGTTGCGCCGCTGATCCGGCTGTCGTATGGCCGAATGGTGTGGATGGCCTTGCCTTATACCGTGGTCATGGGTGGGCTGGGGTGGTGGGCGGTGACCTACTGGTTGTGAGGGCCTGGCTTGGGTTTTGCTGCGTCTGTGAGATCGAGCGCTGCCCGCGCGGCGCTCGATCTCAGACGCTGCAATCCTAAAGACAAACATCCCACACCCAACCCGATACAACTTTTCCCCCTACCCAGCATCGAATCACAGTAAGTCCCCATCCGCTTCAAGGAGGTTCGCCATGGCGATGCGCTCGGCACTGTTGCTTTCCTGCATGACCCTTGCCCTGATCGGTTGCGCCGGGTCCAACGACGAACACAAGACGCCCCCCACCACGCAGCAGGTCGACCTGCAACGCTACCAAGGCACCTGGTACGAGCTGGCACGCCTGCCGATGTTCTTCCAGCGCAACTGCGTGCAATCCGAAGCGCACTACGGCCTGCGCGAGGACGGCCGCATCGACGTCAACAACCGCTGCAAGGAAAAGGACGGCCAATGGAATGAAGCCAAGGGCATCGCCGAAGCCCAGCAGCCAGGCAAGACCGACAAGCTCTGGGTGCAGTTCGACAACTGGTTCAGCCGCCTGGCACCGGGCCTGACCAAGGGTGACTACTGGGTGCTTTACCACGACAAGGACTACCGCGTAGCCCTGGTCGGGCACCCTAACCGCGAGTACCTGTGGCTGCTTTCGCGCACACCGGCGGTCACCGACCAGGAGCGCGAACAGCTGCTGTCGATAGCCCGCAAGCAAGGCTATGACACCAGCAAGCTGATCTGGCGCCAGGAGGGCTAGCCCGCCGCACGGCTGCTCGTCGACGACGCGGGGCAATCAAGCTAAGGTGTGCGCCCCGCATCCCCTCGAAGGAACGAGCCGTTGATCACCTGCCACGTCAAATACACCGTCGACCCTTACCAGTTGCCAGCGTTCGAGGCCTATTCGCGCCTGTGGATGGGCCTGGTTACGCGCATGGGCGGCAAGCACCATGGCTACTTCCTGCCTGCCGAAGGCGCCAACAATGTTGCCTACTGCCTGTTCAGTTTTCCCAGCCTGGCGGCCTACGAGCAATACCGCAAACAGGCGGAGACCGACCCCGAATGCATCGCCGCGGTGGCCCTGGCCACTGAGCAACGGTTTATCCTCAGCGATGAGCGCAGCTTCCTCAAGCCACTGCTCGAGCCGCGCATTCGCTCACTTGCCCTGTGCGTGTTCCATCACCAGGGCAAGATCCTGGTCAACGTCTTCGATGACCCTGTGACGCAACGGACGCTGTGCCGACCGCTCGGTGGCGGTATCGAGTTTGGTGAACGGGGCAGTGCAGCCATCGCCCGGGAAATCGAAGAAGAACTGGGGCAGTCGATCAGCGATGTGCGCTTGCTTGGTACGCTGGAGAGCCTGTTCACCTATGCCGGTGCACCGGGGCATGAGATTGTGCAGGTTTTCGATGCCCGCTTCGATGACGCCAGCTTGTACCAGCAGCCGTGGCTGGAAGGCCGCGAATCCAACGGCAACCCTTTTCGCGCCAAGTGGTGCGACAGCGCCGACTTCGACAGTATCGGCCCGCTTGTCCCCGAAGGGTTGCAAGCCATGCTGCGCGACCTGTCGCTGCTCGGTTGAACTGAAGGAGGCAGATCATGGACCTGCTGTTTCTAGGCACCAGTGCCGGTGTGCCGACCAAGGCCCGCAACGTCAGTGCCACCGCCGTGATCGAAGCCAGCGGCAGCCAGTGGTACCTGGTCGATTGCGGCGAAGGCACGCAACACCGGCTCCTGCACACGCCGTTATCGATACGCGACCTGCGCGGCATCTTCATCACCCACGTTCATGGCGACCATTGCTTCGGCCTGCCGGGCTTGCTGGCCAGTGCCGGAATGAGCGGGCGTACCCAGCCGCTGGACCTGATCCTGCCCGCTGCGCTGCATGATTGGGTGAGGCTGAGCCTGGCTGCCAGCGACAGCTACCTGCCTTTCGAAGTGCGCCTGCTGGCAGTAGAGAGCCTGGCTGACTGGCGTAGCGAGACGCTGCAGGTCAGTACCGTGCAGTTGTCGCATCGGGTGCCGAGCGTTGGCTTCGTGTTTACCGAGCTCAACCCTGAGCCGCGCCTGGACGTGCAACGCCTGGATGCCGAGGGCATCCCTCGCGGGCCGTTGTGGGGTGACCTGGCCAAGGGGCTGTCGGTGGAACATGGGGGGCGAACCCTGCACGGGCATGATTACCTGCGCGCGTCGCGAGCGGCACGGCGAGTGATTGTGTGCGGTGACAACGACAGGCCCGAGCTGCTGGCGGAGGTCGCCAAGGGCGTGGATGTCCTGGTGCATGAGGCGACCTTTACCCAGGCGATCATCGAACGCACGGGGGCTACATTCGGCCATAGCACGGCGGCGCAAGTGGCACGGTTTGCCGAGGCCGCAGGGGTACGTAACCTGGTGCTGACGCATTTCAGTGCGCGGTATCAGAGTGATTCACGGCGCAGTCCATCCATCGATGATGTTCGGGTCGAGGCGCTGGCCCATTACCACGGGCATTTGACCTTGGCCCGGGACCTGCAGCGGTATCACATTGGGCGCGATGGGTGTCTGGTGGCGGTTGGGTAGATTGGGGTTGGGCTGACAGGTGCATGCCGTAGGTATGGCGCCATGAGATCGAGCGCCGCCCGCGTGGCGCTCGATCTCATGGGCGCTGAAACCTCAAACCAAGGGCCTAGCGGCTTTAAGCCGCCAACCGCCCACTGGCAATCGCCTCCGAAGCCGCCAGCATCGCCCGCAACAACACCGCACACCCCGCCGCCAGATCCTCCGGCGTGGCATTCTCGATTTCGTTATGGCTGATGCCATTCTCGCACGGCACAAAAATCATCCCCGCCGGCCCCAGCTCAGCCAAAAAGATCGCGTCATGCCCGGCGCCGCTGACAATATCCATGTGCGCCAGCCCCAGCGTATCTGCCGAATCCCGCACCGCATCGACACACGCCTTGTCGAAGTACAACGCCGGGAAATCCGCCGTGGGGGTCAGCTCATGCGCCAGGCCATGCTTGGCGCAAGTGCTTTCGATCACCCCACGCACCTCGGCGATCATCGCATCCAGCTGCTCACCTTCAAGGTGGCGAAAATCCAGGGTCATGCGCACCTCACCCGGAATCACGTTGCGCGACCCAGGGTAGGCCTGCAAGCAACCCACCGTGCCACAGGCATGCGGCTGGTGACCAAGGGCGGCGCGGTTGACCGCCTCGACCACCGCCGCCGCCCCCACCAGGGCATCCTTGCGCAGGTGCATGGGCGTCGGGCCTGCGTGGGCTTCTACACCGCGCAAGGTCAGGTCGAACCACTTCTGGCCCAAGGCCCCAAGCACGACGCCGATGGTCTTGGCCTGGTCTTCGAGAATCGGCCCCTGCTCGATATGCGCTTCGAAGTAAGCCCCCACCGGGTGGCCTAGCACGGCGCGCTGGCCCGCGTAGCCGATGGCGTTGAGCGCCTCGCCAACACTGACGCCCTGGGCATCGCGCTTGGCCAGGGTGTCTTCCAGGGTGAACTTCCCGGCAAACACCCCCGAGCCCATCATGCAGGGCGCAAAGCGCGAACCTTCCTCGTTGGTCCACACCACCACTTCCAGCGGTGCTTCGGTTTCCACGCCCAAGTCGTTGAGGGTACGGATCACCTCCAACCCAGCCATCACCCCGAAGCAGCCATCGAACTTGCCGCCGGTGGGCTGGGTATCGATATGGCTGCCCGTCATCACCGGGGGCAGTTTGGGGTTGCGCCCCGGTCGGCGGGCAAAGATGTTGCCGACCGCGTCCACACTGACGCTGCAACCGGCCGCCTCGCACCACTGAACGAACAGGTCACGGGCCTGACGGTCGAGGTCGGTCAGCGCCAGGCGGCAGACGCCGCCCTTGGCCGTGGCGCCGAGGCGGGCCAGGTCCATCAACGATTGCCACAGGCGCGCGCTGTCGACGTGGCGTTGGGTGGAATGCAGCACTTGCTTGGCTGGGGTCATGGTCGTTCTCCTCAGGCATTTCTAGTTGTCGGTACTGGCAAGCGGTCACGGCAAAGGCTTGGCCAGCCGCGTCGGGCTGCGCGCCGCCACGCCGCCGAGGACGTAGTAAAGCGCCCCACCCAGCAGCGAACCGGTGAACCAGCCGTAGTCGTAGAACCAGCTGAAACTGCTGTTGCCGATGGCCATGACGGTCAGCGCCACCGGCAGAGCGAAGGCCGCAAAACCTGCCCAGTTCCAGGCCGGATACACGTCGTCGCGGTACAGCCCGGCCAGGTCCAGACGCTGGCGACGGATCAGGAAGTAGTCCACCACCATGATCCCGGCAATGGGCCCAAGCAGGCTCGAATAGCCCAGCAACCAGTTGGAATAGACGCTCTCAAGGCTCAGGTCGGAAACGATCAAGCCAAGCTTTTTGAGCAGTTCGTGACTCATCAGCGCCAAGCCGATAAGGCCGGTCAGCCACACCGCACGGCTACGCCCGATCAGGCGTGGGGCGATGTTCTGGAAGTCGTTGGTTGGCGACACGATGTTCGCCGCAGTGTTGGTCGACAGTGTGGCGATCACGATCAGTGCCATGGCCAGGGCCACCCAGCCTGGGCTCTGGATCTTGCCGATCAGGCTCACCGGGTCCGACACCGTTTCGCCCACCAGCGACGCCGAAGCGGCGGTCAGCACCACACCCAGGGCGGCGAACAGGAACATGGTCAGCGGCAAGCCGAAGATCTGCCCCAGAATCTGGTCCTTCTGGCTTTTCGCGTAGCGGCTGAAGTCGGGAATGTTCAGCGACAACGTGGCCCAGAAACCGACCATGGCGGTGAGCCCGGCACAGAAGTAACTGACCACGCTGGCGCCCTCGGGCCGCTTGGGCGGTTGCGCCAGCAACTCGGTCATCGACATGTGCGGCAGAGCCCACACCAGCAGGCCGATGCCGACCGCCACCAGCAATGGCGCTGAAAGGGTTTCAAGCCATTTGATCGACTCCGCCCCGCGCAGCACCACCCACAGGTTGAGGGCCCAGAAGATCATGAAGCCAATCACCTCACCGGTGCCCTCCAGGGCCTTCCAGCCATCGAACATCGAACCGAGGAACAGGTGAATGGCCAGGCCGCCGAACATCGTCTGGATGCCGAACCAGCCACAGGCGACGACGGCGCGGATCAAGCACGGCACGTTGGAACCAAGGATGCCGAACGAGGAACGCAGCAGCACCGGAAAGGGGATGCCGTACTTGGTGCCGGGGAACGCGTTGAGGGTCAGCGGGATCAGCACGATCAGGTTGGCCAGCAGGATCGCCAGCAACGCTTCACCCACGCTCAGGCCAAAGTAGGCCGTGAGCACACCGCCCAGGGTGTAGGTGGGTACGCAGATGGACATGCCCACCCACAAGGCGGTGATGTGCCACTTGTTCCAGGTGCGCTGGTGCACCTTGGTGGGCGCGATGTCGTGGTTGTAGCGCGGGCTGTCGAGCACGTCACTGCCCGCCTCCAGCTCGAACAGGCCTTCCTGCTCGATCACTTGCGATCTGCTCTGTTGCATGGGGCCTTCTCCAGGTTTTTCTAATTGTTTGCTCATCGGGCTAACGCGATGGCCGGAGTACACACACCACCAGTACTGCTCCTCCGGTCCGGCCTGGCGGTTGTGGCCGTACTCAAATTGCGTGCCGGGTTGGCCTGCGCCGTCCCGGGTGGCCGCCGCCTACCGGAGGTAATCAACTGAACTGCAAAGCATTTATCTGCGCCTGGCGAAAGTACGGTGTTCCCCTCGCCTGCTGCGCATACCACCTTCGGCCGCCCCTGCACCCTGCCTTTGGTTTCAATCTGGTGCAGCCTGGTTTTTTGAGCAGGATAGCCGGCCCTTCGAACCGGTTATCAAGCAGCTGATTTTGCATGGAAAATCTTGACCAATTTGGCTTCTTGTCAAGTGCGTCAAAATGGTGAAGGGCCTCACCATTTTGGTGATTTCTATATTTTTACCTTTAATATCAATAATTTATAAATGCTATAAGCTAATAAATTATTTTCTTGAACAATCTCAAATCACCATCTAAATTTCATTCTTGTCAGGTCTGACAGGATTGCAAGTCACCCTTCAGCCACTGGCCGATAACAATTCAAGAACCGGCCCAGACCGGTCAGCCTGCGAGGAAGACGGCATGTCCCTGTTGATCCGTGGTGCCACCGTGATAACCCACGAAGAGCGTTACCCCGCCGATGTTTTGTGTGTCGAGGGTGTGATCCGCGCCATTGGCGAAAACCTCACCCCCCCCACCGACTGCGAAATCCTCGACGGCACTGGCCAGTACCTGATGCCCGGCGGCATCGACCCGCACACCCACATGCAACTGCCCTTCATGGGCACCGTGGCCAGCGAGGACTTCTTCAGCGGCACTGCTGCAGGCCTGGCCGGCGGTACCACCTCGATCATCGACTTCGTCATCCCCAACCCGCAGCAGTCGTTGCTGGAGGCCTTCCACACCTGGCGTGGCTGGGCACAGAAGAGCGCCTGCGACTACGGCTTCCACGTCGCCATCACCTGGTGGAGCGAGCAGGTCGCCGAAGAAATGGGCGAACTGGTGGCCAAGCACGGGGTGAACAGCTTCAAGCACTTCATGGCCTACAAGAACGCCATCATGGCCGCCGACGACACGCTGGTGGCCAGCTTCGAACGCTGCCTGCAACTGGGCGCGGTGCCCACCGTGCATGCCGAGAACGGCGAACTGGTCTACCACCTGCAGAAAAAACTGCTGGCCCAGGGCATGACGGGCCCCGAGGCACACCCCCTGTCGCGCCCTTCGCAGGTCGAAGGCGAAGCCGCCAGCCGCGCCATCCGCATTGCCGAAACCATCGGTACACCGCTGTATGTGGTGCACATCTCAAGCCGCGAAGCGCTGGACGAGATCACCTATGCCCGGGCCAAAGGCCAGCCGGTGTACGGTGAAGTACTGCCCGGCCACCTGCTGCTCGATGACAGCGTCTACCGCAGCCCGGACTGGGCCACCGCCGCCGGCTACGTGATGAGCCCGCCCTTCCGCCCACGGGAACACCAGGAAGCCCTGTGGCGCGGCCTGCAATCGGGCAACCTGCACACCACCGCCACCGACCACTGCTGTTTCTGCGCCGAGCAGAAAGCCATGGGCCGCGACGACTTCAGCCGCATCCCCAATGGCACCGCCGGTATCGAGGACCGCATGGCGGTGCTGTGGGATGCCGGGGTCAACAGTGGGCGCCTGTCGATGCAGGAGTTCGTCGCACTGACTTCCACCAACACCGCGAAGATCTTCAACCTGTTCCCGCGCAAGGGCGCCATCCGCGTCGGTGCCGATGCCGACCTGGTGCTGTGGGACCCAGAGGGCACGCGATTGATTTCGGCGCAGACCCACCACCAGCGCGTGGACTTCAACATTTTCGAAGGCCGCACCGTGCGCGGCATCCCCAGCCACACCATCAGCCAGGGCCGTGTGGTCTGGGCCGATGGCGACCTGCGCGCCGAACCTGGCGTCGGCCGTTACGTGGAGCGCCCACCCTACCCCTCGGTGTACGAGGTGTTGGGCCGACGCGCCGAGCAGCAGCGCCCGACACCCGTCCAGCGCTGAGCCTTACCACAGCACCCGCACTGCCGTACCGGCCCTGAAGAGGCCGGGCGGCGCCGTATTGCCGTTGACTGCCACATCCAAAAAAGAAAAGAGAGGCTAACAACCGTGATCGATGCCCTGAACCACTTGCCGCGCCCCCGGGCCGGCGCCGACCAGTTGGCCGAGCGCTTCGGCGACCTCGCCCCGCCCCTCACCGCCCGCCAGGCCGCCGTGGAAAGCGCCCGCTGCCTGTATTGCTACGACGCCCCCTGCGTCAATGCCTGCCCAAGCGAAATCGACATCCCCTCGTTCATCCACCGCATCAGTGACGAGAACCTGCAAGGCGCTGCCGAACGCATTCTGTCGGCGAATATCCTCGGCGGCAGCTGTGCGCGGGTATGCCCGACCGAAATCCTCTGCCAGCAAGCCTGCGTGCGCAACAACGCCCAGGAATGCGCACCGGTGCTGATCGGCCAACTGCAGCGCTATGCCTTGGACAACGCCCACTTCACCGAGCACCCCTTCACCCGCTCGCCAGCCACCGGCAAGCGCATCGCCGTGGTCGGCGCAGGCCCGGCCGGGTTATCCTGCGCGCACCGCCTGGCCATGCATGGGCACGACGTAGTGGTCTTCGAAGCGTGCGACAAGGCCGGTGGCCTCAACGAGTACGGCATTGCCCGTTATAAGTTGGTAGACGACTACGCCCAGCGCGAGGTGGAATTCCTGCTGGGTATCGGCGGTATCGAAATTCGCCACGGTCAACGCCTGGGTAGCAACCTCAGCCTGGGCGAGCTGCGCGATCAGTACGATGCGGTATTCCTGGGCCTTGGCCTGAATGCTGTGCGTCAGCTCGGCCTGGCCGATGAAGAAGCGCCTGGCGTGCTCGCCGCCACTGCATACATCCGCGAACTGCGCCAGACCGACGACCTGAGCCAACTGCCGCTGGCCGACCGCTGCCTGGTGATCGGCGCCGGTAACACCGCCATCGACATGGCCGTGCAGATGAGCCGCCTGGGCGCCCGTGACGTCAACCTGGTGTACCGCCGCGGCCACGCCGACATGGGCGCCACCGACCACGAGCAGGACATCGCCAAGGCCAACCAGGTGCGCCTGCACACCTGGGCGCGCCCCGATGCCGTGTTGCTGGATGACGCCGGCAAGGTGCGCGGTATGCGCTTCGCCCGCACGGCACTGGCAGATGGGCGCCTGCGCGACACCGGCGAAACCTTCGAGCTGGCCGCCGATGCGATCTTCAAGGCCATCGGCCAGCGCTTCGACGACGCCAGTCTCATCGACCCCGTGGCCACGCAACTGGCCCGCGAGGGTGAACGCATCCACGTCGATGCGCACATGCGCACCAGCCTTGCGGGTGTCTACGCGGGCGGCGACTGCACCGCCCTGGGCCAGGACCTCACCGTCCAGGCCGTGCAACACGGCAAGCTGGCCGCTGAAGCCATCCATGCCCAACTCATGCTCAATGTGGAGGCTGCGTAAATGGCCGACTTGTCTATCGAATTCGCCGGTATCAAGGCGCCCAACCCTTTCTGGCTGGCCTCGGCGCCACCCACCGACAAGGCCTACAACGTGGTCCGCGCGTTCGAGGCCGGTTGGGGCGGCGTGGTCTGGAAGACCCTGGGCGAGGACCCGGCGGCGGTCAACGTGTCGTCGCGCTACTCAGCGCACTACGGCGCCAACCGCCAGGTGCAGGGTATCAACAACATCGAGCTGATCACCGACCGCTCGCTGGAGATCAACCTGCGTGAGATCACCCAGGTGAAGAAGGACTGGCCCGACCGCGCGTTGATCGTATCGCTGATGGTGCCGTGCGAGGAACAATCGTGGAAGTTCATCCTGCCCCTGGTGGAGGCCACGGGCGCCGATGGCATCGAACTGAACTTCGGCTGCCCCCACGGCATGCCTGAACGTGGCATGGGCGCGGCGGTCGGCCAGGTGCCGGAGTATGTGGAGATGGTCACCCGCTGGTGCAAGACTTATTGCGCCCTGCCGGTGATCGTCAAGCTCACGCCGAACATCACCGACATTCGCCAGTCGGCCCGCGCCGCGCACCGCGGCGGGGCGGATGCGGTGTCGTTGATCAACACCATCAACTCGATCACCAGCGTTGACCTGGACCGCATGGTGGCCCACCCCATCGTCGGCGACCAGAGCACCCATGGTGGTTACTGCGGCTCGGCGGTCAAGCCGATCGCCCTAAACATGGTCGCGGAGATCGCCCGCGACCCCGAGACACGTGGCTTGCCGATTTGCGGCATCGGCGGTATCGGCAACTGGCGTGACGCTGCCGAGTTCATCGCCCTGGGCAGCGGCGCCGTGCAGGTGTGCACGGCCGCGATGCTGCATGGGTTCCGTATCGTCGAAGACATGAAAGACGGCCTGGCCCGCTGGATGGACCAGCATGGGCACCGCAACCTGGAGGCGTTCAGAGGCCAGGCTGTGGGGCATACCACCGACTGGAAGTACCTGGACATCAACTACAAGTCAGTGGCACACATCGACCAGGACGCCTGCATCGGTTGCGGGCGCTGCCACATCGCCTGCGAAGATACGTCGCACCAGGCCATTGCCAGCACGGCCAAGGCTGATGGCACCCACATCTACAGCGTGATCGAGGAGGAATGCGTGGGCTGTAACCTGTGCCAGATCACCTGCCCGGTGGAAAACTGCATCGACATGGTGGCGCAGGATACCGGCAAGCCTTATCTGAACTGGACGCAGGATCCGCGTAACCCCTATCGCGAGGCGAGCTGAGGCTGAAAAGGCCGGGGCCGCTGCGCGGCCCCATCTCTGGTCAAACCACCGCCGTCTCATGCAGGTACACCCACACCACCCGCTGCTCGTCACACTCCACAATGGCCAACGAATACCGCGCAGTCTCCTGCCCCTGCAACCGGTGCGTCTCCTTGTAGCGCACCGCCACACTCGCCCCCGCCTGCCACACTACCTGCACGTCACTGACCTCGATTTCCAGCCCTGGCCGAGCCCCGGCCCCCCGCTCGAACAACTGCCCCACCTGCTGCCGATCAACGATCGCGCCCGCCGTGGTGACCATACTGAAGTTGTCGGCAAACACTGCCAACAACTCGCTGCGAAGCGCCTCGGTTCGCGCAGCGGGCCGGGTGAATACTGCATGGATCAGATCATGTACATCGTGGATGCTGCGTGCAGCCCGTTCACTCAAGGTCATATCAAGGTTCCAAACCAATGCCACGCAGGATGACACTGGTCACCGTCTGCACCGCGTTTTCGAATGCCATGTCCGACAAGGGCTCGCCGCCATTGAGCAACGCCACTTGATAGCCAAAGTCGGCATAGTGCTGGGTCGATGCCCAGATCATGTACAACAGCGCAGACGGCTCTACCGGCAGGATGCGCCCGTCTTCCACCCAACGGCGAATCTTGGTCTCCTTCAGCTTCGCCCAGGGCACCAGGCTTTCGTCCAGGCTCACGCCCAGCACGGGCGCGCCGTGCAGCATTTCTTCAGCCCAGATTTTCGAGCCCAGCGAGCGTGACCGCGAATGGCCCATCTTGGCGCGGATGTAGCTGGTGAGCACCACACGTGGGTCATCGAAGTTCTCGAAACACAGCGCATCCTGCTTCCACACATCCAGCAGGTCCTGCAGCACGGCGCGGAACAGGTCGTCCTTGGTGCTGAAGTAGTAATGAAGGTTGGAGCGCGGCAACTCGGCCTGCTCGGCGATATCGCCCATCGAGGTGGCGCCATAGCCTTTCTCGGCGAACACCTTTTCTGCAGCCTGGAGAATCTTCTCGATGTTGCGCCGGCGGATCTCGATCTTGTGGTTGGCCATCAAGCTTGGGCCGTCCACACCGCCAGTTCATAGCCGTCCGGGTCGACGAAGTGGAACCTTCGCCCGCCGGGGAACGAGAACGTGGCACGGCTGATCTGCGCACCGGCGGCCTCGACCCGCTGCTGCGTGGCGTCGAGGTCGTCGGCGTACAGGATGACCAGCGGGCCACCCGGGCGTACCGGCTCGCCTGTAGTAAAGCCACCCGTCAGCCGACCATCGCTGAATTCAGTGTAGGCAGGGCCGTAATCGGTGAAGCGCCAGCCGAAGATGCTGCCATAAAAGGCCTTGCTCCGTGCGATATCGCTGACATTGAATTCGATGTTGTCGATCTGCCGATCGTGGCCACGAACGCTCATGCGTGCTCCTTGCCGAGAGGTAATTGCACTAGTCTACTCCGGTCGTTTCGCTCAATCGAATCAGGCAGCCTGGAACAACCGCGTGATCACAGGCTGCTGGCGGTGCCGCGCCTGCCAGATGTCGTAATCGGCCTGGATGGCCAACCACAGCCTGGCCGTACTGATACCCGCCATCTCCAGGCGTAATGCCAGGTCTGGCGACATTGCCGCACGGCCATGCAACACCCGCGAAAGCGCTTCACGCGAGAACCCAAGGTGCGACGCAAAGGCTTTCACCGTCAGGCCTAGCGCCGGCAGAACATCCTCACGCAAGCTTTCGCCGGGGTGTGGCGGATTGTGCAAAGGCATGGTCAGCCCTCCTGTTCAGTGATAATCAAGGTAATCAACCAGCTCGACATCCGAACCTGTAAAACGAAAAGTCAGTCGCCAGTTACCAGAGACGCTGATTGACCAAAAGCCTGACAAGTCACCTTTGAGCGAGTGCAAGTGCCATCCTGGAAGGCTCACGTCTTGTGCCGTCATGGCGCGATCGAGAAATTGCAACTGACGCTTCAAACGCTGTATGTGAGCGGCCTGGACCCCTCGGGTATTGCCCGTTTCATGAAGGATTCGTAATCCCTTGTGCCGAAAACTGATGATCATGGGTAGCTCGCCGTGTCCATTTGGGAGACGGGCTAAGTGTGACCCCACGCATCACACACAGCAAAGTAACATATGTGACTCGATGCGTCACACATTTATTAAGACCTGAAATCCTCCACAATGGGCACGCTAACCACAACGCGCCCGATCGCGCACCGGGCACTGCGCGCGGTGCAGGTTCAGCGCCGTGTTGATGATGCCGATATGGCTGAACGCTTGGGGGAAGTTGCCCAGCATTCGCTTGCCTGCCGGGTCGTACTGCTCCGCCAGCAACCCCAAGTCGTTGCACAGGCCGCTCAAGCGTTCGTACAGGGCCTGTGCCTGGGCTTGCCGGCCTAACAGGACATAGACATCGGCCAGCCAGAACGAACACACCAGGAAGGTGCCCTCCCCAGGGCTCAGGCCGTCGCTGCAGCTGTCGGTGTCGTAGCGCAACAACAGGCCATTTTTCAGCAGCCGCTTTTCGATTTCTGCCAGCGTGCGCAAAAACCGTGGGTCTTCCGCCGGCAGAAAGCCGGTCAATGCGATCTGCAACAGGCTGGCGTCCATTTCGTTGGCGCCGTAGGCCTGGACAAAAAACGCCCCGCTCGGGTCCAGCCCGCGCTCGCACACCTCACGGCGAATCTCGTCTGCCACCTGGCGGTAATGGCGCCCGCGCTCGCGGTCCTCTTCGGTGGTTTCGGCCAACCCCGCCGCGCGGTCGAACGCCACCCAGGCCATGACCTTGGAATGCACGAAATGCTGCCTGCCACCGCGAACTTCCCAGATACCTTCGTCCGGGTCTCGCCAGATGCGCTCCACGTACGGCAGGATCAAGCGGGCAATCGCGGCGCTGCGTGGGTGGCGGGGCAAACCGCCTTTGATCGCCTGGGTCATGGCATCGGCCAGCTCGCCGTAGATATCCAATTGCACCTGCCCGGCCGCCGCGTTGCCCACCCGCACCGGCTGCGAGTGCTCGTAACCGGCCAACCACGGCAGGGTGTACTCCTGCAGGTCACGCTCGCCGGCCAGGCCGTACATGATCTGCATCTGTTCGGGGTTGCCGGCCACCGAACGCAACAGCCATTCGCGCCAGGCCTGGGCTTCGTCGAAATAGCCCAGGTTCATGAACGCCAGCAGGGTCATGGTGGCGTCGCGCAGCCAGCAGAAGCGGTAGTCCCAGTTGCGTTCGCCACCTATGCGCTCGGGCAGCGAGGTGGTGACAGCGGCGACGATGCCGCCGGTGGGCGCGTAGGTCATGGCCTTAAGCGTGAGCAGCGAGCGCCGCACCAGGGCAGTGTAGGGACCGACCTCCGGGCTGCGGGCGGCAAAGGCCTGCCATTGATTGATGGTTTGCGCCAGCGCTGCCTCGACATCGCAATCGGGCTGCACAGGCAGGTGCGAGGGTTGGTGGCGCATGCTGAACACCTGACGTTGGCCGGCACCGACGCGAAAGCGTGCGACGGTGTGGTGGTCGCGTGCATGCGAGGGGACCGTGCTGCACAGGATCAGGCGGTCAGGGCCGGCTACGGCGCTGAGGGTCAGGGGGTCGAGCTTTTCTACCCAAGGCACGCTGCGCCCGTAGTCGAAACGCAGCACCAGGTCCATCTCGAAGCTGGTTTCGCCGGCCAGGCCTTCGACGATGCGCACGACCGAGTTGACCTCGCCCAGGGGCATCAGGTCGAGCACGCGCGCCCGGCCAGAGGCGGTGACCCAGGTGGTTTCAAGCACCAGGGTGTCCTCCAGGTATTGCCGGCTGGTGTGCTCGACCGGGTCGCAAGGGGCCAGGCGCCAGCGGCCGTTTTCTTCATTGCCCAGCAGGGCTGCAAACACGGCGGGGGCGTCGAAGCGGGGCAGGCACAGCCAGTCAATGGAGCCATCGCGGCTGACCAGGGCGGCGCTGCGGCAATTGCCGAGCAAGGCGTAGTCTTCGATGTGGGCGGGCATTGAGTCTCCTTTCGGTTGAGCCGGTTGGTCGCCTGTGTCGGCCTCTTCGCGGGGCAAGCCAGCTTGATCAGGTCACCCCAAACGGTGCCATTCCCGCCTGTCGCGGGTCAGCAGTTCATTGCCAGCCTCTGGCCCATCTTCACCTGCCGGGTATTCATGCACCTCGCCATCCTTGGCCCAGGCGTCGAGAAAGGGCTGCACCGCGCGCCAGCCGTTCTCGATGTTGTCGGCCCGCTGGAACAGCGTCTGGTCACCGGTCAGGCAGTCGTAGATCAAGGTTTCGTAGCCCGTCGCCGGGGTCATCTTGAAGAAGTCCTTGTAGGCAAAGCCCAGCTCGACGTTCTCCATCACCAGCTCAGGGCCCGGGCGCTTGGCCTGCAGGTCGAACCACATGCCCTCATTGGGCTGGATCTGGATCTTCAGGTAGTTGGGCTTGGGCCGCTCCAGCTCCGACTCGCGGAACTGCGCATAGGGCGCGGGCTTGAAGCAGATGGCGATCTCGGTGTCGCGCACGCTCATGCGCTTGCCGGTACGCAGGTAGAACGGCACGCCGGCCCAGCGCCAGTTGTCGATCATCACCTTGAGTGCCACGTAGGTCTCGGTCTGGCTGTCTTCGCCGACATTGGCTTCCTGGCGATAGCCGGGCAAGCGCTTGCGCCCCTGCTTGCCCGCCGTGTACTGGCCTCGCACCGAGTTTTTCAGCGCCATCTTCGCCGACCACGGGCGAATGGCGCCGACCACCTTGGCCTTTTCGCCGCGCACGGCATCGGCGCCAAAGGCGGCCGGAGGCTCCATGGCGACCATCGCCAGCAACTGGAACAGGTGATTGGGGACCATGTCGCGCAGGGCCCCGGTGTTGTCATAGAACGCACCGCGGGTTTCGACGCCGACGGTCTCGGCGGCGGTGATCTGCACGTGGTCGATGTAGTGGTTGTTCCAGAACGACTCGAACAGGCCGTTGGAGAAGCGGCTGACCAGAATGTTCTGCACCGTCTCTTTACCCAGGTAATGGTCGATGCGGTAGATCTGCCGCTCGCCCATCACCTTCAGCAAACAGGCGTTGAGTGCCTCGGCGCTGGCAAGGTCAGTGCCAAAGGGTTTCTCCACCACGACGCGACGAAAGCCCCCGGCCGACTCGTCGAGCAGGCCGGCCTGGCCCAGCCGCAGGGCCACTTCGGGGAAGAACCGTGGCGAGGTGGCCAGGTAGAAGATCGCGTTGCCATGACGGGTCGCTTCGATGCGCTTGGCAATCGCCTGGTACGTGGCCGGGTCAAGAAAGTCGCCGGTCTGGTAGTCCAGCCGTTTGGCCAGCCGCGCCCACAGTTTTTCGTCCAGGCACTTGGCGCTGCCCTCGCCGCCCTTGTCACGCTCCAGCATGAAGGCGTGCAGGCGCTCGGCGAACGCCTCGGCGGTGGCGGCATTGTGATCGACGCCAACGATGCGCAGGTTGCGGTCCAGCAACCCGTCACGGCTGAGGTTGTACAGCGCCGGCATCAGCAGGCGCTTGACCAGGTCGCCATTGGCGCCGAACAGAAACAGGGTGCAGGGAGGAGCTGCAGGGATCGTCTGTTTAGTCATTCGCCTTTCTTCTCGACATGCCCACCAAAGCCCAGGCGCATGGCCGAGAGAATCTTGTCGCCATACGTGCCCTGCTGCTGACGCGAACGGAAGCGGGCGAACAGCGCGCTGGACAGCACCGGCACTGGCACGGCCTGCTCCACGGCGGCATCGATGGTCCAGCGGCCCTCGCCACTGTCGGACACCGAACCACTGAACTGCGCCAACTGCGGGTCGGCCACCAGCGCATCGGCGGTAAGGTCCAGCAACCAGGACGTGACCACACTGCCGCGGCGCCAGACTTCAGCGATCTCGGCCACGTCGAGGTCAAAGCGCTGGTCTTCGGGCAGCTCGTTGCCGCCCTTGCTGCGCAGCAAGTCGAAGCCTTCGGCGTAGGCCTGCATCAGGCCGTACTCGATGCCGTTGTGCACCATTTTCACGTAGTGCCCGGCACCGGGTGGGCCTGCGTGGATGTAGCCATGCTCGGCGCGCTGGTGCTCGCCCTCGCGGCCATGGGTACGCGGGATGTCGCCGACGCCGGGCGCCAAGGCCTTGAACAGCGGCTCGAGGCGCTCGAACACGTCCTTTTCGCCCCCGATCATCATGCAGTAGCCACGCTCCAGCCCCCACACGCCGCCAGAGGTGCCCACGTCCAGATAGTGCAGGCCACGTTTGGCCAGATCGGCGGCACGGCGCATGTCGTCTTTATAGAAGGTGTTGCCACCGTCGATGATCGCATCGCCCGGTTCCAGCAGGTCGGCCAGTTGGGCGATGGTCTGCTCGGTAGGGTCACCGGCCGGCAACATCACCCACACCGCACGCGGGGCCTTGAGTTTTTGCACCAGGGCGCCGAGGTCGTGGGCACCTTGTGCACCCTCGCCCTCCAGCCCGACGACGGCGTCGCGGTTGCGGTCGTGCACCACGGTGCGATGGCCGGCGCCCATCAGGCGCCTTGCGATATTGCCGCCCATGCGGCCCAGCCCGACGATTCCCAGTTGCATGAGCCGATGCTCCCGTTTCGAAAATGGATGATGATGCAGTTAAGCGTTTCAGATTAGTCCAGCGTACCGCCCAAGGGTTCAGCGACGAACGGCGAGACCACGATAAACAAAAAAGTTCCCATGGGCGGCGAAAGAATTCAGAATGCGCCCCGCGTGAAGCGACTACGCTTTAACTGTCACCAGCCAAAACCGCGAGGTGTGCTCATGGGTACCTTGATGCCTGCTACTCCAACCCAGACCCTCTATGTCTCCGTACGCCGTGATGAGCTGCGTAAGTTGAAAGACGAACGTGACCAGTTGCGTCAGCAGGTCGCTCAGTTGCACATGATGCTTGAGCAAGCTCGCTCCGGCGACAAAGCTATCAATCTCTGATCGTGACCTTCCCCGGTGGGGGCTGACCGGCTCCCACGCTGCTCTACCTCCCCCTCTTCGCTTGCCTCTGCGCGCGCACCAAAACAGGGCATCCCCGTTCTCTGCGCGACGAAATGATGCGCGTCTGAAAGCCTGTGCCCTACCCTCGAGCACCCCGTTCACATCGGGTCACAGACGCCAACGTTTGCGTCTAAACCGGCCATAACGAAAGTGACCAGTGGGTCACCTTTTTTACTTCTTCTCTCCTACACTCAGCTTTCGGCCCGCCATTTGCTCATAGGAAGAGTGACGTAAAAAAGTCGAACTTTCACAAACGGCGGTGGGTCAGGAACTAAGTAGGCCAAATGCAACGGGACCTCCCCCGCTTCGGCCCACCAACCCCATTCAGTCCAATCGCCTTCGGCCGGAATGCTGATCGCGCTGTGCCTGCGCGCACGACTCAGGGGCATGGATAGCACTACACGGATTTGAACCAGAGAGAACCAACACGAGATAACGCCGCGGGTGCCAGCACCCGGCCAAGCATAGGGACGGAGAGAAGTATGATCAGTGCCGCTGTCGAGCCTCACGTAGATTCATTCAAACCGGACAACCGCGAGCCGCTTACCCCGGAATTCGCCACGACAGGCAAGGCACCCGGCGCACAGCGCCAGCACAACCCGAACAAACGCAAGATCCTGTTCGTCACCTCGGAAATCGCCGACCTGGTCAAGACCGGCGGCCTGGGCGACGTCTCTGCCGCCCTGCCCCGCGCCTTGGCGCACCTGCACGATGTGCGCGTATTGATCCCCGGCTATCGCCAGGTGATGGAGAGCGACAACCCGATTCACATCGTCGGCGAATTGGGCGGCCACGCCGCACTGCCGCCGTGCAAGATCGGCCGTATGGACCTGGCCGATGGCCTGGTCATCTATGTGTTGATCTGCCCTGAGCTGTACCAGCGTGACGGCACTCCCTATGGTGCCAACAATGGCCGCGACTGGCCCGACAACCATATCCGCTTCGCCCGCCTGGGCCTGGCTGCAGCCGAGATTGCCGCCGGCGAAGGCATGATCCACTGGAAGCCCGAAGTGGTGCACGCCCACGACTGGCCTGCAGGCCTGGCCCCGGCCTACATGCACTGGCGCGGGCTGAACACGCCGACCCTGTTCACCATCCATAACCTGGCCTACCAGGGCGTCTACAGCCGTGGCTGCAGCCCGGAGCTGGCAATCCCCGAGCACGCCATGCAGCAGGAAGGCATGGAGTTCTACGGCAAGCTGTCGTTCCTCAAGGCCGGCCTGGCCTACTCCAGCCACATCACCACGGTCAGCGCCACCTATGCCCGGGAAATCACCACCCCCGAGTTTGGCTGCGGCCTGGACGGTTTCCTTGCGGCCAAGGCCCAGCAAGGCCTGCTGGGCGGCATCCCTAACGGCATCGACGAAAGCTGGGACTCGGCCACCGACAAGCACCTGCAACACAACTTCAGCATCAATGACTGGGACGGCAAGGCGCGCAACGCCGAAGCCGTACGCCAGCTGTTCGAGCTCGAGCCCTCCGAGGGCCCGCTGTTTGCCGTGGTCTCGCGCCTGGTCTACCAGAAAGGCCTCGACCTGACCCTGGGTGTGGCTGACTACATCGTCGAGCAAGGCGGGCAGATCGCGATCATCGGCCGTGGTGAGCCGGAAGAAGAACAGGCCATGCGCGAACTGGCGCTGCGCCACCCGGGCCGTATCGGCGTGCGCATTGGTTTCAACGAGACCGACGCGCGGCGCATGTTCGCCGGCAGCGACTTCCTGCTGATGCCGTCGCGCTATGAACCGTGCGGCCTGAGCCAGATGTACGCGCAGCGCTTCGGTTCACTGCCGGTGGCGCGCAACACCGGCGGGCTGGCCGATACCATCGAGTGTGGGGTCACGGGTTTTCTGTTCAACGAATCGACCGTCGAGAGCTACCGCGAAGCGCTGAGCCGCGCCTTCTATGTGTACGGCAAGAAAGACTTGCTCAACGCCATGCGCTGCCTGTCGATGACCCAGCCGTTCAACTGGTGCCAGGCGGTGGAACCCTACGCTCGCCTCTATGAGGACTTGGTCAAGCAGGCACAGTTCAGCCACAACTGAGCGGAGAATCGAAGATGCACAGGCATGGCGCACAGTTGTTGGACGCCACGTCGGCGCGCTTCGCCCTCTGGGCGCCGGATGCGCGCAGCGTGAGCGTGGAAATCGAGCAGCAGCCGCCGGTCGAGCTGCTGCCCGACAATGATGGCTGGTACACCGGCACCGCCCCGTGCCAGGCCGGCGATCGCTATCACTATCGGATCGACGGCAAACTGCAGGTAGCGGACCCCGCGTCGCGCTACCAGCCCGAGGGCGTGCAGGGGCCGAGCGAACTGGTGGATGTGGCCAGCTACGACTGGCAACACCCCTGGCAGGGCCGCCCGTGGCACGAAGCGGTCATTCAGGAATTGCACGTCGGCGTGCTGGGCGGCTATGCCGGGGTTGCCCGGCAACTGCCACGCCTGGCCGACATCGGCATCAGTGCTGTCGAATTGATGCCGCTGGGGCAGTTTCCGGGTGAACGCAACTGGGGGTACGACGGCGTGCTGCCGTTCGCGCCGCAGAATACCTACGGCAGTCCGCAGCAGCTGTGCGCGCTGGTCGACAAGGCCCATGGCGAAGGGTTGATGGTGCTGGTGGACGTGGTCTACAACCACTTCGGCCCGGACGGTAATTACCTGCACCAGTACGCCAGCCCGTTTTTCCGCGAAGACCAGCAGACGCCGTGGGGCGCGGCCATCGACTTCCGCCGCGCCGAGGTGCGCGAGTTCTTCATCCAGAACGCCCTGATGTGGCTGTGCGACTACCGCTGCGACGGCCTGCGCCTGGATGCGGTGCACGCCATCGACCAGCCAGACTTTCTCGTCGAGTTGGCGCAACGGGTACGCGCTGCGGTGGAGCCTGGCCGGCATGTGTGGCTGGTGCTGGAGAACGAGCACAACCAGGCCTTTTTACTGGAGCAAGGTTTCGACGCGCAGTGGAATGACGACGGCCACAACGCCCTGCACGTGCTGCTGACCGGCGAAACCGAAGGCTATTATGCCGACTACAAACAGCGCCCCATCGACCAGCTCGCCCGCTGCCTGTCGGAAGGCTTCGTGTTCCAGGGCCAGGCCAACCGCCATGGCGAGCCGCGCGGTGAACCCAGCGGGCACCTGGCGCCGAGCGCGTTCGTGCTGTTCTTGCAGAACCACGACCAAATCGGCAACCGCGCCCTGGGTGAACGCCTGACCCGCCTGTGCCCGCCGCCAGCCCTGCGTGCGGCCACGGGCCTGCTGCTGCTGGCGCCGATGATCCCGCTGCTGTTCATGGGCGACGATGACGGCAGTTGCCGCCCGTTCCTGTTCTTCACCGACTTCCACGATGAACTGGCCGATGCCGTGCGCGAAGGCCGACGCGGCGAATTCGCCCACTTCACCGCATTCGCCGACCCCGCGCAGCGTGAGCGCATTCCCGACCCCAACGCCGAGCAGACATTCGAGTCATCACGCCCGCAGCACAATGAGGTCATTGCCGGCTGGCACGGCCTCTATCAGCAGTTGCTCGACCTGCGCCGTCGCCATGTCATCCCGCACCTGCCTGGCAGCCGTGCGCTGGGCGCCGACGTGCACGGCGACAAAGCGCTCAGCGCACGCTGGCGGCTGGGCGATGGCAACACCTTGCGCATCGACTTGAACCTGGCCGCAAGCCCCCAAGCCGTGGAACTACCCCCTGCCGCAACACGGCTGTTCGACAGCAGTGACAACCGCCACCCCGATACCCATCTGGCCGCGTACAGCTGCGTGGTCAGCCTGATTCCCCCTGGCCAGGAGCGCCCATGAGCGAAACCGCCCTGCACCGTCTGGCGGCCCGCGTCGGGCTCAGCCGTGACTGGATCGATGCCAACGCCCGGCCCCAGCAAGTCAGTGACGCCGTACTGCGCAACGTCCTCGAAGGCCTGGGCCACCCCGCCGTCGACGAGACCGCCATCCAGGCCAGCCTGCGCGCTGTGGAGGCCGCCGAGGACAGCGAGCACCTGCCGCCCTTGCTGACCGTCGAGCTGGGCCAACCGCTGGCCCTGCACCGCTATTTCAGCGCAGGCAGCGCGGTGCGTTGCACCTTGGAAGACCACAGCCAGCACAGCCTGGCCCTGGACAGCCAGGCTCGCCTGCCCGGCGAACTGCCCTTGGGCTACCACAGCCTGGAAATCGACGGCCGCACCTTCACCGTTGCCGTGGCGCCGTCGCGCTGCTACAGCCTCGAAGACAGCGTGCCGCAACCGCCACCGCGCTGCTGGGGCCTGGCAGTTCAGCTGTACAGCCTGCGGCGCAGCGGCGATGGCGGCTACGGCGATTGCCTGGCGCTGGAGCAACTGGCACGTACGGCCGCCGAGCGCGGTGCCGACGCCTTGGCCATCAGCCCGATCCACGCCCTGTCGTCCATCGACCAGCAGCACTACAGCCCCTACTCGCCCTCCAGCCGCCTGCTGCTCAACAGCCTTTATGCCAGCCCGGCCGCGCTGTTTGGCGAGCGCGCCGTGCGCATGGCCATCGAAGCCTGCGGGCTGCAGCAGCAGCTCGAAGACCTGGAGCAACGCCCGCTGGTCGACTGGCCCCGCGCTGCCAGTGCCCGCCTGCGCCTGCTCGAAGCGCTGTACCAGGACTTCAGCCAGGGCGATCACCCGCTGCGCAAGGACTTCGACAGCTACCGCGAGGCCGCCGGCCAGGCCCTGGAGCACCACTGCCGCTTCGAGGTACTGCAGGCACAAGCGGTGGAGCATGGCCTGGGCGCCGACTGGCGCAAGTGGCCCAGTGCCTGGCACGACCCCTACCACGCCGAGGTCGAAGCCTTCGCCAATGCCTACCCGGCCAAGGTCGAGTTCCACGCCTTTTGCCAATGGCTGACCGAACGCAGCCTGCAACGAGCCCAGGAGGCCGCCCGTGGCAATGGCATGGCCGTCGGCCTGATCGCCGACCTGGCGGTAGGCGCCGACGGTGCCGGCAGCCAGGCCTGGAGCCGCCAAGACGAGTTGCTGGCCAACCTCAAGGTCGGCGCGCCGCCCGACATTCTCAACCGCTCGGGGCAGGACTGGGGCATTTGCGCGTTCTCCCCAGAAGGCCTCAAGCGCAATGGCTACCGCGCCTTCATCGAGATGCTGCGGGCCAACATGGCCCATGCCGGTGGCCTGCGCATCGACCACGTCATGGGCCTGCGTCGGCTGTGGCTGATCCCCCGGGGCGCCAAGCCCAGCGAGGGCGCATACCTGAACTACCCCCTCGAAGACCTGCTGCGCCTGCTGGCGCTGGAGTCGGTGCGCCACCAGGTGATCATCCTCGGCGAAGACCTCGGCACCGTGCCCGAAGGCCTGCGCGAACACTTGGCCGACAAGGCCGTGCTGGGCATGCGTGTGCTGCCCTTCGAGCAGACCCAACCCGGCCACTTCAGGCCCATTCTCGACTGGCCGGACAGCGCCCTGGCCACCACTGGCACCCACGACCTGGCCCCGCTGGCCGGCTGGCTGCAGAACCGCGACATCGACTGGAGCCATCGCCTGCAGTTGATCGACGCCGCCACCGAACTCCATTGGCGCCACGAGCGCCAGAAAGAACACGACGGCCTGCGCCGCACCCTGGAGGCCAACTACGGCCCCTTGCCCGACAACGACGCGGTGATCGACGCCGCCCTGCGCTACGTCGGCCATACCCGCGCCCCGCTGGTGCTGGTGCCACTTGAAGACCTGCTGGGCTGCGACGAACAACCCAACCTGCCCGGCACCACCGAAGGGCACCCCAATTGGCGCCGGCGCTTCGCCCTGCCGGTGCGCGAACTGCTCGACGACGAAGACGCCGCACGGCGACTGGAGCTGCTGGCCCAAGCCCGTGAACAAGCCTGGGAGCGTGACCGATGAAGCCCTTGACCGCGACCCTGCGCCTGCAATTTCACAGCGACTTCACCCTCGACCACGCCGTGCCGCTGGTGCCGTATTTTGCCCAGTTAGGCATCAGCCACCTGTATGCCTCGCCGATTCTCAAGGCCCGCGCCGGCTCCCGCCACGGTTACGACGTGGTCGACCCGACCCAGGTCAACCCGGAGCTAGGCGGTGAGGCTGCACTGGAGCGCCTGGTGGCCGCACTGCGCCAGCACGGCATGGGGCTGATCCTCGACACGGTGTCCAACCACATGGCCGTGGGCGGCGCCGACAACCCGTGGTGGCAAAGCCTGCTGGCCTGGGGCCGGCGCAGCCCGTATGCGGCGTTCTTCGATATCCAGTGGCACTCCAGCGACCCGCTGCTGGCCGGCCAGTTGCTGCTGCCCTTCCTGGGCAGCGATTACGGGGCGGCCTTGAAGCAAGGCGATATGCCGCTGACGTTCGACAAGCACCACGGTGTGCTGCAGATTGCCCACTACGAACACCGGTTCCCCATCTGCCCGATCGACTACGGCTGGATCCTCGCGCAAAGCCCCGAACCCGCCTTGCAGGCGTTGGCCGCGCATTTCACTGCCCTGCACGACAGCGCCCAACCGCTGGCCGACGCCCTGCCCTTGCAGGCTGAACTGGCGCGCCTGGTAAAAGACGGCGCCGACCTCGACGCGGCCCTGCTCGCTTTCGATAGCCGCAGCGAGGCCGGTTTCAAGCGCCTGCACCTGCTGCTAGAACGCCAGACCTACCGCCTGGCCAGCTGGCGCACCGCCGCCGACGACATCAACTGGCGGCGCTTCTTCGACATCAACGAGCTGGGCGGCCTGCGGGTCGAGCGCGCCGTGGTGTTCGAAGCCACCCACGCCAAGCTGTTCGAACTGATCGAACGCGGCCTGGTGGACGGCCTGCGCATCGACCATATCGACGGCCTGGCCGACCCACGCGGCTATTGCCGCAAACTGCGCCGAAGGGTCGATGGCCTGCTGGCCCGGCGGCCCTTGCATGCGGCGCTGGAGCACTTCCCGATCTACGTGGAGAAGATTCTCGGGGCCAACGAACACCTGCACCGCGACTGGCTCACCGACGGCACCACCGGCTACGAGTTCATGAACCAGGTCTCGCTGCTGCAACACGACCCGGCGGGCGAAGCGCCGTTGACCGAGCTCTGGGCCAACGTCAGCGAACGCCCGGACTTCGCCGAGGAGGTGCGCCTGGCCCGCCACCTGGTGCTCAACGCCAGCCTGGCCGGTGACTGCGAATCGGTGGCCCAGGCGTTGCTGCAAGTGGCTCGCGACGACCTGATGACCCGTGACTTGACCCTTGGCGCCATCCGCCGGGCCTTGCAGGCGCTGGTCGCGCATTACCCGGTGTACCGCACCTACTTCAACGCCTGCGGCCGCCCAACCGAGGACGAAGCGTTCTTCCAGCAGGCCTTGGCCGCTGCCCGCCAGGACCTTGGCGAGGCGGACTGGCCACTGCTCGAACAGCTCGAACGATGGCTGGGCGGCCAGCCCTGGCGCGGCTTACCACCGGGCCGGCCGCGCAAGCACCTGCGCCATGCCTGCGTTCGCTTCCAGCAACTGACCGCACCCAGCGCCGCCAAGGCAGTGGAAGACACCGCCTTCTACCGCAGTGCGCGGCTGCTGTCGCGTAACGACGTGGGCTTCGAGGCCGAGCGCTTCAGCGCGGGCCCAGCGTACTTCCATAACGAGGCACAGCGGCGCCTGCGCGACTTCCCCGACAGCCTGCTGGCCACCGCTACCCACGACCATAAACGCGGCGAAGACACCCGCGCCCGCCTGGCGGTGCTCAGCGAACGCGGGCCGTGGCTGGCCAGCCGCGTGGAGCATTGGCGCGAGCTGGCGGCGCCCCTGCGGGCACAACTGGACGATGGCCTGGCACCCAGCCCCGGTGATGAGCTGATGCTGCTGCAGACGCTGCTGGGCAGTTGGCCGCTGGGCCTTGAGCCACACGATGACGGCGCACTGCGCCAGTACGCCGAGCGCCTGCGGCAATGGCAGCAGAAGGCCCTGCGCGAAGCCAAGCTGCGCAGCAGCTGGAGCGCCCCGAACGACGCCTACGAGGCCGCCTGCGCACGCTACATCGATGGCCTGCTGCTCGATGGCGAAAACCAGCAGTTGCGCAAGTCGCTGGCCGATGCCGCCCAGCTCATCGCCTGCCCAGGCGCGCTCAACGGCCTGGTCCAGGCGCTGTTGCGCATGACCGTGCCCGGCGTGC
Source organism: Pseudomonas sp. SWRI68 (assembly GCF_014269165.1). Lineage (NCBI taxonomy): Bacteria > Pseudomonadati > Pseudomonadota > Gammaproteobacteria > Pseudomonadales > Pseudomonadaceae > Pseudomonas > Pseudomonas sp. SWRI68. The sequence continues at coordinate 234,463 of NZ_JABWRU010000007.1, forward strand.
CCGACCTGTACCAGGGCAATGAATACTGGGACTTCAGCCTGGTCGACCCGGACAACCGCCGCCCAGTCGACTACGCCAGCAGGCGCCGCACCCTGGACGACGCCACGCCGGTCGCCGAACTGCTGGCGCACTGGCGCGATGGCCGCATCAAGCAAGCGCTGGTGGCGCGGGTGCTGGACTGTCGCCAGGCGCATGCCGAACTGTTCCGCCGTGGCGCCTACCTGCCGCTGACCGTGCAGGGCCGGCATGCCGACAAGGTGCTGGCTTTCGCCCGCCTGGGTGACGACGAGCGCGCCATCGTGATCGCGCCGCGCCTGGCCAGCGGCCTGCTCGGTAGCGCCCCTACACCGTTGATCCCGGCCCATAACTGGGACGACACCCGGCTGATACTGCCGTTTGCCTTGTCGTCTGCCAACTCGACGGGACTTTTCCCCTGTGCTGCGGTCAGCCTTTCAAAGGAGCTGCCGTTGAGCGCCGTACTGTCGGAATTTCCAGTCAATGTGTTGATACAACAATCTTGAGCATCAGGAGCGTCATGATGAGTGTCGATGAAAAACGTATTCGTGAATTTGCCTACCAGATCTGGGAATCGGAAGGTAAGCCGGTCGGTGAGGAGGAGCGCCACTGGGACATGGCGCGCAAGCTCGCCGAGGCTGAAGCGCTTGCGCCCAAGGCAGCGCCACGCAAGAAAGCGCCGGCCAAGCCTAAGGTAGCAGCAGAGCCGGTTCAGAAACCTGCAGCGGTGAAGAAGCCTCGCGCGGTGAAGAAGCCGGCTGCTGGTTAAACCTGTACCGGCCTCTTCGCGGGGCAAGTCGGATCGCCGCACCGCCGCTCCCACACAGTCAGGCCTGCACCCTCCCTGTGGGAGCGGCGGTGCGGCGATCCGACTCGCCCCGCGAAGAAGACGGCACAGACGCTGCACTGTTTCCCCCTTCACCACGGCCACACGAGGACCGCCATGAGCCCCCGCATCCCGAAGAAAACCCGCTCAGTCGCCCCATCGCGCATTCGCGAAGGTATGCCCTTCCCCCTCGGCGCCACCTGGGACGGGCTTGGGGTCAACTTCGCCCTGTTCTCGGCCAATGCCACCAAGGTTGAGCTGTGCCTGTTCGACTCCAGCGGCGAACAGGAAATCGAACGCATCGAACTGCCCGAGTACACGGACGAGATCTACCACGGCTACCTGCCCGACGCGCACCCGGGCCTGGTCTACGGGTACCGCGTCTACGGCCCTTACGAGCCCGAGAACGGCCACCGCTTCAACCCCAACAAACTGCTGATCGACCCCTATGCCAAGCAACTGGTCGGCAGCCTGAAATGGTCCGAGGCCCTGTTCGGCTACACCATCGGCCACCCCGACGGCGACCTGTCGTTCGATGAGCGTGACAGCGCGCCCTTCGTGCCCAAATGCAAGGTTATCGACCCGGCCTTCACCTGGGGCCGCGATCAGCGCGTGCAGATACCGTGGGAGCGCACCATCCTCTACGAAGCCCATACCCGCGGCATCAGCATGCGCCACCCGGCGGTGCCCGAAGCGCTGCGCGGGACCTTCGCCGGCCTTGCCAATGACGAGCTGCTCAAGCACATCAAGGACCTGGGCGTTTCCAGCATCGAACTGCTGCCGATCCACGCCTTCGTCAACGACCAGCACCTGCTGGACAAGGGCCTCAACAATTACTGGGGCTACAACAGCATTGCCTTTTTCGCCCCCCACCCCCGCTACCTGGCCAGCGGCAAGATCGCCGAATTCAAGGAGATGGTTGCGCACCTGCATGACGCCGGCCTGGAGGTGATTCTGGATGTGGTCTACAACCACACTGCCGAAGGCAACGAGCGCGGCCCGACGCTGTCCATGCGCGGCATCGACAACGCCTCCTACTACCGCCTGATGCCCGATGACAAGCGTTACTACATCAACGATTCGGGCACCGGCAATACCCTGGACCTGAGCCACCCTTGCGTGCTGCAACTGGTCACCGACTCACTGCGTTACTGGGCCGGTGAGATGCACGTGGACGGCTTCCGCTTCGACCTGGCGACCATCCTTGGCCGTTACCATGACGGCTACAGCGAACGCCACGGGTTCCTCGTCGCCTGCCGCCAGGACCCGATGCTGAGCCAGGTCAAGCTGATTGCCGAACCTTGGGACTGCGGCCCCGGTGGCTACCAGGTGGGCAACTTCGCGCCCGGCTGGGCCGAGTGGAACGACCGCTTCCGCGATACCGTGCGGGCGTTCTGGAAAGGTGACGAAGGCCAGCTGGCCGACTTCGCTTCGCGCATGACCGCGTCGGGCGACATGTTCAACAACCGCGGCCGGCGCCCCTATGCCTCGGTCAATTTCGTCACCGCCCACGATGGCTTCACCTTGCGCGACCTGGTGTCCTACAACAACAAGCACAACGAGGACAACGACGAGAACAACCAGGACGGCACCGACAACAACCTGTCGTGGAACTGTGGCGCCGAAGGCCCCACCGACGACCCGGAAATCAATGCCCTGCGCATGCGCCAGATGCGTAACTACTTCGCCACCCTGTTGTTTGCCCAAGGCACGCCGATGATCGTCGCCGGCGACGAGTTCAGCCGCACTCAGCACGGCAACAACAACGCCTATTGCCAGGACAGCGAGATCGGTTGGGTCAACTGGGACCTGGACGACGAGGGCGCCGCGCTGCTGGCCTTCGTCAAGCGCCTGACCCGCCTGCGCCTGGCCTACCCGGTGCTGCGCCGCTCACGCTTTCTGGTGGGCGACTACAACGAGGCGATCGGGGTCAAGGATGTCACCTGGTTGGCGCCGGATGGCAGCGAAATGAGCGTCGAGCAATGGGAAGACCCCCATGGCCGGTGCCTGGGCATGTTGATCGACGGGCGTGCCCAGGTCAGCGGCATCGCCCGGCCAGGCGCCGAGGCGACGGTGCTGCTGATCGTCAATGCCCATCATGACGTGGTGCCGTTCCAGTTGCCGACCGTGCCTGACGGTGATTACTGGAGCTGCCTGGTGGATACCGACCGGCCAGAGTTGCGCAAGGGGCAGCACTTGGCGTTCGAGAGCACGTTCGAGGTGAAGGGGCGCTCGATGCTTTTGATGGTGTTGCAACGCGAGGAAGAGTGAACCCGAAGGGCCCTGACCGGTCCCTTGTAGGAGCGGCCTTGCGTCGCGAAAGGGCTGCGCAGCGGCCCCTGGATTTCAGCTTCGCCGCAGAGCTGGATTTCAGCTTCGCCGCAGAGATTGCTGGGGCCGCTGCGCGACCCTTTCGCGACGCAAGGCCGCTCCTACAAAGGCCGTGCGTGACGTTTTAACAGAGGAGCCACTGTGAACCTCGAAGCCGGCAGTGCAGGTTTCGCCACCGTCAACCAGGCCCCGGCCGTGCATCGGCTGCGGGTACTCACGGTCAACACCCACAAGGGGTTTACCGCCTTCAACCGGCGCTTCATCCTGCCGGAACTGCGCGAGGCGGTGCGCAGTACCCAGGCCGACATCGTCTTCCTCCAGGAAGTGCTGGGCAGCCACGACCGCCACGCTGCGCGCTACCCCGGTTGGCCGCAAACCTCCCAGTACGAATTTCTCGCCGACAGCATGTGGAGCGACTTCGCCTACGGCCGCAACGCGGTCTACCCCGACGGCCACCATGGCAACGCCCTGCTGTCGAAGTACCCGATCATCGAGCACCGCAACCTCGACGTGTCAATCACCGGCCCCGAACGCCGTGGCCTGTTGCATTGCATCCTCGATGTGCCCGGCCCACACCAGGTGCATGCCATCTGCGTGCACTTGTCGCTACTGGAAAGCCACCGCCAGCAACAGTTGCAACTGCTGCGCAGGTTGCTCGAATCACTGCCGGAAGGCGCCCCGGTGATCATCGCCGGCGACTTCAACGACTGGAAGCTGCGCGGCAATCGCACCTTGGGCCTGCGCAACGACTTGCACGAAGCGTTCGAGCGCCACCACGGGCACTTGGCGCGCACCTACCCCGCGCGCATGCCGCTGCTGCGCCTGGACCGTATCTACCTGCGCAACGCCGAAAGCCATGCACCGCGGATTCTGGGGCACAAACCTTGGACGCACCTCTCCGACCATCTGCCGCTGGCCGTCGAGGTCAAGCTGTAGCAATCATTCTTCATAGCCAAGCAGCGGTAAATAGCGAACTTCGATATCCCCGAGTATTTCACTCAACAAATCAGCTACTTGTACCGAATCACAGGCTATGAACAGATCCTTCACGCTTTCTTGACGCAAGCCCAGACCTCTCCTTAGCTGAACAGTATCTAGTCGTAAAGATCTCGCGCCGGGCCTCTAGCTCGCGCCTTCGTGCGCGTTTGCGAAAGCAGGCGTGCTGGTTTGGGTCGCCCCCTGTTTTTGCCGTACAGCTCGTGACAACAGGCCAGGTCCTTGGGCTGTACCACAAAAACTACGGAGATCCGCCATGAAAAGAACCTCGAATCCCTTGCGCTTCGACAGCATTTTCTGCGCGGTTTCCACGTCGCTGCTTCTGGCAACCCCGGTGGAAACTTTCGCATTCGAATTGCAGGACGACCCGACCTCCCCCCGTTTTCTGCAACAAGCGGCGGTCCCGCAGCTATCGCTCGACCCGGTCAGCGCCAGCGGGTTGAACATCGGTACCCTCAACGCATTCTCGGAAAAGATGTCCGAGCGCCACGACCAGGGAGTAGCCGACCTGGTCGCCAGCCAGTGGTCGCAATTCTTCCCTGGCGCCCCGCGCACCGGTGCACAGGCGCCCGACCAGTTAGAGGCCCCCAGCCAGCAACTGATGATCGGCCCGGACCTGTTCATGCGTGAAACCACGGCGGGCAATGTGCACCGCGCGGGCATCTTCGTTGGCCACAACAACCTGCAGAGCAGCTTCAATGGCATTCGCCCGCTGCTGGGCGACAAGCAGCGCAATGCCGTGAACCTGAGTGGCGAAAGCCTGGGCGTGTACTGGAGCATGACCCATGAACGGGGCTGGCACCTGGATGCCGTGGCCATGGGCTCGCGTATCGATATCAATGGCCGTGGCGAGAGCGGCCAGCGCCTGGACGACAGCGGCCATGCCATGACCTTCTCGCTGGAAGGTGGCTACCCGATCGGCCTGGGCGGGGGTTGGGTGATCGAGCCGCAGGCACAGTTGATCAACCAGCAGTTTTTCCCCGGCAGTCGCGTGCAGGAGGAGACGTTGCAGGCGTTCGACAGCCAGCCCAGCTGGAGCGGCCGGGTCGGTGCCAAGTTGTCCGGGCGCTACGAGGTGCGTGGCATGCCGATCGAACCTTATGTGCGGACCAACGTCTGGTACGACTTCAGCAATGCCGACGAGGTGAAGCTGGACCAGGTCGACAAGATTTCCAGCTCGCGGTATTCGACCACAGTGGAATTGGGGTTGGGGCTGGTGGCCCGGGTGACGCCGAATGTGGCGTTGTTTGTGAGTGCCGATTACAGCAGCGATGTGGATGACAATGACCTGAATGGGTTGATCGGCAGCCTTGGGGTGCGGATGCGCTGGTAGCCGGTAAGCTCGGTTGTGTAGGAGCGGCCTTGCGTCGCGAAAGGGGTGCGTAGCAGCCCCTGGATTTCAGCTTCGCCGCAGAGCTGGATTTCAGCTTCGCCGCAGAGATTGCTGGGGCCGCTGCGCAGCCCTTTCGCGACGCAAGGCCGCTCCTACAACAGCAACCGAGTTGGCAGGCCGATCAGGCGGGTTTGAGGATCAATACGCCCAGCGGCGGCAGGTTCAGCGCCAGCGACAATGGCTGCCCATGGCTGGACACCTGGTCACTTTCCACGGCCCCCAGGTTGCCTACATTCGACCCGGCATACAGTTCGGCATCGCTGTTCAGCAGTTCTTCCCAGCGCTCGCCAAACGGCACGCCAATCCGGTACCCCTCGCGCGGCACCGGGGTGAAGTTGGCCACCACCAGCAACGGCTCGCCATTGCTGCTCCAGCGCAGCCAGGCATACACGCTGTTTTGCGCGTCGTCGCCGATCAGCCACTGGAAGCCCTGGGGCTGGCAATCCTGTTCGTGCAGCGCCGGCACCTCGCGGTACAGCCGGTTGAGGTCGCCGACCAAGCGCTGCACGCCCTTGTGCTCGGGGTACTGCAGCAGGTACCAGTCCAGCTCGCTGTCGTGGTTCCACTCGCGCCACTGGCCAAATTCGCAGCCCATGAACAACAGCTTCTTGCCCGGGTGCGCCCACATGAACGTCAGGTAGGCCCGCAGGTTGGCAAACTTCTGCCAGCGGTCGCCCGGCATCTTGTCGATCAGCGAATGCTTGCCATGCACCACTTCGTCGTGGGAAATCGGCAGGATGAAATGCTCGGAGTAGGCATAGATCAGCCCGAAGCTCATCTCGTTGTGGTGATAGGTGCGGTGCACCGGGTCGTTCTGGATGTAGTGCAAGGTGTCGTGCATCCAGCCCATGTTCCACTTGTAGGCAAAGCCCAGCCCGCCCTGCTGGATCGGCTGGCTCACGCCCGGCCAGGCGGTGGACTCTTCGGCGATGATCAATGCGCCCGGGGCCTCGTGCGCCGCCACGCCATTGAGGTGGCGGATGAAGTCGATGGCCTCCAGGTTCTCGCGCCCGCCATGGCGGTTGGGCACCCATTCGCCGGCCTTGCGCGAGTAGTCGCGGTAGAGCATCGATGCCACCGCGTCGACCCGCAGGCCGTCGATGTGGAACTGCTTGAGCCAGAGCAACGCCGAGGCCAGCATGAAGCCGCGCACTTCGTTACGCCCAAGGTTGTAGATCAGCGTGTTCCAGTCCTGGTGGTAACCCTCCAGCGGGTTCTCGTATTCGTACAAGGCGGTGCCGTCGAAACGCGCCAGGCCATGTTCGTCGGTGGGGAAATGCGCCGGCACCCAGTCGAGGATCACACCGATGCCGCCCTGGTGGCAGGCGTCGATGAAGGCGGCGAAGTCTTCGGCACTGCCGTAGCGCGAGGTGGGCGCGAACATCGACAGGGGCTGGTAGCCCCACGAGCCGCCGAACGGGTGCTCCATGATCGGCATCAGTTCGATGTGGGTGAAGCCCAGCGCCTGCACATAGGGCACCAGGCGCTCGGCCAGCTCGCGCCAGTTGTAGTAACGCGCGACTTCGCCCAGGTCATCCAGCTCGCATTGCCACGAGCCGACATGCAACTCATAGATCGACAGGGGCGCGCTGTAGGCGTGACGTTGCGCACGCTGCGCCATCCAGTCGTGGTCCTGCCAGGGGTGGCTGAGCGCGCTGGCCACCTTCGACGCCGTGCTCGGCGGCAGTTCGGTGGCACGGGCCAGCGGGTCGGCTTTCAAGGGCAACACACCGTCTTTGCCCAGCACCTCGAACTTGTAGGTTTCGCCAACGCCAAGGCGTGGCACGAACAGCTCCCAGACCCCTGCACTGTGACGCAGGCGCATGGGGTGACGGCGGCCGTCCCAGTTGTTGAAGTCACCCACCACCGACACCCGTCGGGCATTCGGTGCCCACACCGAGAAGCACACGCCGTCGACGCCGTCGGCCTGCATCGGCTGCGCACCGAAGCGCCCCGACAGGTCGCGGTGGTTGCCCTCGGCGAACAGGTACAAGTCCATATCGCCCAATTGCGGGCCAAAGCTGTACGGGTCTTCGGTCACCTGCTCGCCGCCGGCCCAAGCAATGTGCAGCTGGTACGACTGTGCCTCATCAAGGTGCGCGGTAAACAGCCCCGGCAGGCTGCCCTGGCGCATTTCGGCGAGTACGCGCCCATCGTCGCGCGCCAGTACGCGCACATTCAGGGCAGTGGGCAGGAAGGCGCGCACGAACTGCCCACCCGCGCCATCGCCATGGGGGCCAAGTACCGCAAATGGATCGGCGTGCTCGGCGCGGGCCAGGGCGTCGAGGTCCCGTTGCCGAAGACCGCCGTTTTCACGCGTGGTTGCATTCATCTATGACTCTCCCCAGGTACTGATCAGTCCATGCAAGCCATGCAAAGGCACGGCCAGCCAATTCGGTCGATTTTCAGCTTCGTATGTGATTTCGTACGCGGCTTTTTCCAGGCAGAACAATTCCAGCGCGGCACGCTCGCCTTCCGCCTGTTGCCAGGCGTGGGGCATGGCAGCGGTGGCCAGGCCATAGGCTTCGACAAAGGCATGCCGCGACTGGTGCAGGTACTGCCTGGCCACCCGTTGCCGCGCCTTGCGCGCAGGGTCGGAAAGGTCCACGGCAGAGGCGCTGCGCAGAATCATCGCAGCAGCATAGTCGAAGGATCGCAGCACGCCGCTGACATCTTTGTAGGGGCTGTGCCGGGCCCGGCGCTCTTCCACGGGGCGGGACGGCTCACCCTCGAAATCGATCAGGTAGGCATCGCCCTGCACCACCAGCACCTGGCCCAGGTGCAGATCGCCGTGCACCCGCATCAGCAAGCCGCCCTGGGCTTGGTGCGCGAGGTTGTCGATGTGCTGGGCAAGGCCGTCGCGCTGTTGCTGCAGGTCATCTACCAGCGCTTGGCTGTCGCTGTCGAGGCTGTCGCGGTGCTGGGCCAGCAGGTCGAGGGCGTGGGTCAGTTCGGCACTGATCTGGCTGCTCCAGCGTTCGCTGTCCCGGGCATCGCTTGGGCGCGGCTGGAAGGCGGTGTCTTCGGTCGGTGCCGCCAGCAACAGGTGCATTTCGCCCAGGCGCTGGCCGAGCAAGGCGGCGAAGCCGTCGAGTTCGGCCAGCGCATCGGTGTGGGCTTCGCTGGCCGCGCTGGACGGCTCCATTTCGTCGCGGATGGCCCGTTCCAGGGTGTTCTGGGTCCAGGCCCAGGCATCGCCCTGGTTGCTCAGGTAGCCCTGGGCAATCATCAGCAGGTGCGGGGTGGCGTGCTCGTCCACGCGGCTGACCCACGCCAGCAGCGGCGAAATATTGGTAAAGCCCGCCGCGGTCAGGTAGGCGCTCATCTCAAGCTCGGGGTGAATGCCCGGGTTGACCCGGCGGATCAACTTGAGCACCACCCGGTCAGCGACCACCACCGAGCTGTTGGACTGCTCGGCACTCAAGTAGCGCACCGGGCTGTCTTCGCCAAGCCCCAGCCCGGCCAGTTGATCGGTGCACTCGAAGCGCAGCTCGCCCAGGCCATTGCCGCACGGCAGCCGGTGGCGCTCCTGGCAGGCACGTAGCACGGCGCGGATAAACGGCTCGAGGACGAACGCGTCGGTGATCAGGCCGACCTGGCGGCCCCGGCGCACCCGCGACAGCGCCAGCTGCTGGGGCAAGGCGCTGTTGATCTGCTCTTCGGGCAACAGGCCGAAGGGCAGTTGGTAGTGGTTGGCCACACCGTCGCTGAGCACCTCCAGCTCGCTGAGCAGCACCGGTGTGGTCGCGGTGCCGAAGCGCACGCCATAGCGCAGGCGAACCTGGTCGAGCGGCCCTTCCTTGCCGGCGAACCAGCGCCGTTTAGGCAGGTACTGCGGCAGTATCGAGGCTTCGAGTGTTTCGCTGGAAGGCGCTTCGAGCAGCTCTTCCAGGCGCTTGCGCAGCACCAGTGTGGTCAATTCGGGTAACCCCTCGGTAGCCTGGATGTGCCAGCTGGGCATGCGGTCGTGCGAGGCCAGCAGGAACCAGTAGAACGCATACGGCGGTAACGTGAGCAGAAAAGGCAACTGGCCGATCGGTGGGAAGGCGCTGCCACCGAGCATTTCCACCGGCACTTTATCGGCGTATTGCGACAGCTCCAGTTCAGCGGCCTGTGCGGCACGGGACACGTTGGCCACACACAGGATCACCTCGCTGTTGCCGTCCTGGTCGACGTACTCGCGCAGGTAAGCGAGGATGCGCCGGTTGCTCGGTGTGAGCATGCGAATGCTGCCCCGGCCAAAGGCCTTCTGCTGGTTGCGCACCGCCAGCAGGCGGCGGTTCCAGTTGAGCAGCGAATGCGGGTCGTGGGCCTGGGCTTCGACGTTGACCGTCTGGTAGCCGTACAGCGGGTCCATGATCGGCGGCAGCACCAGGCGCTGCGGGTCGGCGCGGGAGAACCCGCCGTTGCGGTCCGGCGACCATTGCATGGGGGTGCGCACGCCATCGCGGTCGCCCAGGTAGATGTTGTCGCCCATGCCTAGCTCATCGCCGTAGTACAGGGTCGGTGTACCGGGCATCGACAGCAGCAGGCTGGTCAGCAGTTCGATGCGCCGGCGGTCGCGTTGCAGCAAAGGCGCCAACCTGCGGCGGATACCGAGGTTGATACGCGCGCGGCGGTCTTCGGCGTAGTAGTTCCACAGGTAGTCGCGCTCGCGGTCGGTGACCATCTCCAGGGTCAGCTCATCGTGGTTGCGCAGGAAGATCGCCCACTGGCAGTGGGCGGGGATCTCTGGGGTCTGGCGCAGGATGTCGGTGATCGGGAAGCGGTCCTCCATCGCCAGGGCCATGTACATGCGCGGCATCAGCGGGAAATGGAAGGCCATGTGGCACTCGTCGCCGTCGCCCTCGCCAAAGTACGGGCGGGTGTCTTCGGGCCACTGGTTGGCTTCGGCCAGGAGCATGCGGTCCGGGTAGTTGGCGTCGATCTCGGCGCGGATGGCTTTGAGCACCCGGTGGGTCTCGGGGAGGTTTTCGTTGTTGGTGCCGTCGCGCTCGATCAGGTAGGGGATGGCGTCCAGGCGCAGGCCGTCGACGCCCAGGTCGAGCCAGAAGCGCATCACCCCGATCACGGCCTTGAGCACCTGCGGGTTGTCGAAGTTGAGGTCCGGCTGATGCGAGTAGAAGCGGTGCCAGAAGTATTGGCCGGCGACCGGGTCCCAGGTCCAATTGGACTTTTCGGTGTCGAGGAAGATGATGCGTGTGCCGTCATACTTCTGGTCGTCATCCGACCACACGTAGAAGTCGCGCGCCTTGCTGCCGCGCTTGGCCAGGCGGGCGCGCTGGAACCACGGGTGCTGGTCGGAGGTATGGTTGATGACCAGTTCGGTGATCACCCGCAGGCCGCGCTTGTGCGCCTCGGCAATGAAGCGCCGGGCGTCGGCCATGCTGCCGTAATCGGGGTGCACAGCCTTGTACTCGGCGATGTCGTAGCCGTCGTCGCGCCGTGGCGAGGGGTAGAACGGCAGCAGCCAGAGGGTGTTGACGCCCAGTTCGGCGATGTAGTCGAGCTTGCTGATCAGCCCGGCGAAATCGCCAATGCCGTCGTTGTTGGCGTCGAAGAACGACTTGATGTGCAGCTGGTAGATCACCGCGTCCTTGTACCACAGCGGGTCGTCGATGAAGGCTGCCGGTCGGGAACGCTTGGCCATGGGTGACTCCTTTCAATTGCGGGTTCAGCACCGCCCCTGAGGGACTAACGGGCCTTTTCTATGCGCCAGATACCAAACGGCTGATGCCAGGGTTCGATACGCATCCACTGGGTCTTGCCGTGCCAGGTCCAGCGGTGGCCGTTCATCAAGTCTTCACCCAACGTGTCGGCATTGTCGTCCAGCCCCAACTCCCACAGCGGCAACTCGAAGCTGGCTTCCTGGGCGTTGTGCGGGTCCAGGCTGATGGCCACCAGGATGAAGTTGTCGCGCTCGGGCGTGCGCTTGGCGAAGTACAGGATGTTGTCGTTCCAGCAATTGAAGAACGCCACCCCCAGGTGCGTCTGCAGGGCGCGGTTCTGCCGGCGAATTCGGTTGAGCTGGGCGATCTCGGCAATGATGTTGCCGGGCTGGGTGAAATCACGCGGGCGGATTTCGTACTTCTCCGAATCGAGGTATTCCTCCTTGCCGGGCAGCGGTGTGGCTTCGCACAGCTCGAAGCCCGAATACATGCCCCACAACCCCGACCCCATGGTGGCGAGGGCCGCGCGAATGAGAAAACCGGCACGCCCTGAGGTGTGCAGGAAAAACGGGTTGATGTCGGGTGTGTTGACGAAGAAGTTGGGCCGGTAGCACAGGCTCCACGGTGGCTGGTTGAGCTGTTCGTAGAACTCGCGCAATTCCTGCTTGGTGTTGCGCCAGGTGAAATAGGTGTAGCTCTGCGCGTAGCCGACCTTGCCCAGGCGCGCCATCATCGCAGGCCTGGTGAAGGCTTCGGCGAGAAAAATTACGTCCGGGTGCTGGCTGCGCACATTGGCGATCAGCCATTGCCAGAATGGCAACGGCTTGGTGTGCGGGTTGTCGACGCGGAAAGTCTTGACGCCCTGCTCGACCCAGCCGACCACCACATCGCGCAGCGCCAGCCACAGCGAAGGCACGGCGTCGGGGGCGTAGAAGTCGACGTTGACGATGTCCTGGTACTTCTTCGGCGGGTTTTCCGCATAGCGGATGGTGCCGTCGGGGCGCCAGCTGAACCAACCAGGGTGCTGTTTGAGCCACGGGTGGTCCTGGGAGCACTGGATGGCGAAATCCAGGGCGATTTCCAGGCCATGCTCGGCAGCGGCGGCTACCAGGCGGCGGAAATCTTCACGGGTGCCCAATTCAGGATGAATGGCATCGTGCCCGCCTTCGTCGCTGCCGATGGCGTATGGGCTGCCCGGGTCGCTGGGCGCTGCCTGCAAGGCATTGTTGCGGCCCTTGCGGTGCTGCTTGCCAATCGGATGAATGGGTGGGAAATACAGCACGTCAAAGCCCATGTCGCGGATCATCGGCAGGCGTTCGTGCACGTCATTGAAGGTGCCGTGGCGCTCGGGGCTGTCGGTGATCGAACGCGGAAACAGCTCGTACCAACTGGCGAATTGCGCGGCGGGGCGGTCGACGTCGACGGGGAAGTCACTGCTGCGGGTCAAGTAGCTGCGGTGCTCGGCCTCACTCATCAGCCGCGCGGTGCTCTCGCACAGAAACACCGCCACTTGGTCATCGGTGCTCAACCCAGGCAAGCGCTGCTGCACGGTTTGGAGTTCGTCGCGCAACGCGCCTTGGCTCAGCTCGATGCCTTTGCCCAGCATCAACCTGCCTTCTTCCAGCTCCAGCTTCACCTCCACCCCGGCGTGGTACTTTTTCTCCAGGTCGTGGCAGTAGGTGGCGAACGGGTCGATCCAGGCTTCAATGCTGAACAGGTGCGGGCCTAGTTCGGTCGGGGTGAACTCGGCCAGCCACAGGTCATTGCCCGGCGACTGCATCGGCACGCAGTGCCAGCGCCGGCTGTTCGCCTGGCGCCAATTGAGCATCACGGCCAGGCGGTCGTGGCCGTCGCTGTAGACCTTGCTGCTGACTGCGACCGCCTGGCCGCTGATGGCCTTGACGGCGAACGTACCACCGTCGAGCGCGGGTTGCGTGCCTTCGATCACGATGCGCGGCGCCAGCAGCGCCTGGGACAGGCTAATGGCCTGGTCCGGGTGATCATTCGCCGCAGGCACGCTCTGGAAGGGCTCGTTTCGTGACATCGGACCTTGCTCCCTTAGGCTGGTGGCGGTAAGGGTTCAGAGCCGAGCGCGGGCGTGGGGGTTCAAAAAAATTGAGCGAATGGCAGCCCCTGACAGTCAGAGCCTGCAGCACCTCTTCATTCACCCACGCGAGGTCAGGCCATGAACATTCCCATTCCACCGGAGACACCCGATCCCAACATCGACGACCCCAGCTTGCCGCCGCCCGTACCGGAAGAAGACCCGGACGAGCTGCCGATCAAGCCGACGGTACCGCCGACAGTGGGCGACCCGCCGAGCCAGGAGCCACCAGTGAAGGCTTAAGGATAGAGGCTTTTACAGTGGCTGCACTGGCCTCTTCGCGGGCTTACCCGCGAAGAGGCCGGCAGCGCAAACCTGTCAACCCGCAGAGACCGCCGAAATTTCCGCCGAGCTGATTTCGCGCATCCGAAACTTCTGCACCTTGCCCGTCACCGTCATCGGGAACTCGTCGACAAAGCGGAAATGCCGCGGCACCTTGTAATGCGCGATACGTGCCTTGCACCAGCCGTGCAGCTCATCAACCGTAGCGCTATGCCCCGGATGCAGTTTGATCCAGGCCACCACCTCTTCGCCATATTTGCTGCACGGAATGCCGATCACCTGCGCATCGGCCACCGCCGGGTGGGTATAGAAGAACTCCTCCAGCTCGCGTGGATAGATGTTCTCGCCACCGCGGATGATCATGTCCTTGTTGCGCCCGACGATGCGCACATGGCCCTCTTCGTCCATCACCGCCAGGTCGCCCGAGTGCATCCACCCCGCGGGGTCGATGGCATCTGCCGTGGCCTGCGGATTGTCCCAGTATCCCAGCATCACGCTGTAGCCACGGGTGCACAATTCGCCGATTTCGCCCCTGGGTACGATGCAGCCGTCGGCATCCACCAGCTTGTTCTCCAGCTGCGGCTGGGTGCGGCCGACCGTGGTCACGCGCAGTTCAAGCGCGTCATCCGGGCCGGTCTGCAGTGATACCGGGCTGGTCTCGGTCATGCCGTAGGCGATCTGCACCTGGGCCATGTGCATCTGGTCGATGACCCGGCGCATCACCTCGATCGGGCAGGTGGCGCCGGCCATGATGCCGCTGCGCAGGGTCGAGAGGTCCATGCCCTGGCGGGCCGGGTGGTCGAGCATGGCGATGAACATGGTGGGCACGCCGTAGAGGATGCTGGCGCGCTCTTCGGCAACCGCGCGCAGGGTCAGCTCGGCATCGAAGGCGTCATTGGGGTAGACCATCGTGCTGCCATGGGTAATGCTACCGAGGTTGGCCATGACCATGCCGAAGCAGTGGTACAACGGCACCGGGATCACCAAGCGGTCATCGCTGGTCAGGCCCAGGCTCTCGCCGACCATGAAACCGTTGTTGAGGATGTTGTAGTGGCTGAGCGTCGCCCCCTTGGGTGCGCCAGTGGTACCGGAGGTGTACTGGATGTTCACCGGCTGGTCGAACTGCAGGCTCTGCTGGCGGGCCTGGTAGGCTTCGGCAGGCGTCTGCCCTGCCCGCTCTGCCAGCGCAGGCCAAGGCAGAAAGCCCTGCGGCGGGTTGCAGGCCAGGCTGATCACCCCGCGCAAATCGGGCAAGCGTTCGCTGGCCAGCTCACCGGGGGCCGCTGCAGCCAGCTCCGGTACCAGCTCCTGGACCATGGCGTGGTAATCGGACGTCTTGAAGGTATCGGCGCACACAAGCCAGCGGCAGCCGGACTGCCGCAGCACGTATTCCAGCTCACCCACGCGGTAGGCCGGGTTGATGTTGACCAGAATCGCGCCGACCTTGGCGCTGGCCAGTTGCAGGATGCACCACTGGGCGCAGTTGGGCGCCCAGATGCCGACCCGGTCGGCGGTGCCCACGCCCAGGGCCATCAAGGCGCGGGCGTGTACATCGACCTGTTCGGCCAACTGCCCCCAGGTGTACCGCAGGCCCTGGTGGCGCACCACCAACGCTTCGCGGTCGGGGTAACGGGCCACAGTGGCGTCGAAGGCCTGGCCGATGGTCAGGGTCAGCAAGGGCCGGTCCTGGCGACCGCGGGTATAGCTCGGTTGACTCATGGGTGTCCCTTCTTGTGGTTGTTCTGGGCACGATTGAAGCAAGCGGGAGATACTCTGGCGCAGATTTACGTTTACGTAAAGGTGATGCTGAGATTGACAGTAATAGAAGGCAGGTTTACGTTAACGTAAAGGTGAAAAAGACACTGTGCTTTCCCTATTTCAAGAACAAGAAGGTGCCCCCATGCATTACCCCTCCCTGAACTTCGCCCTGGGCGAGACCATCGACATGCTCCGCGACCAGGTGCGCAGCTTCGTCGCCGCCGAACTGGCGCCGCGTGCCGCGCAAATCGACCACGACAACCTGTTCCCTGCCGACATGTGGCGCAAATTCGGTGACATGGGCCTGCTGGGCATCACCGTATCGGAAGAATACGGCGGCGCTGGCCTGGGCTACCTGGCCCATGTGGTGTCGATGGAAGAAATCAGCCGGGGCTCGGCCTCGGTGGCACTGTCCTACGGCGCGCACTCCAACCTCTGCGTCAACCAGATCAACCGCAACGGCACCCATGAGCAAAAGCTCAAGTACCTGCCCAAGCTGATCAGCGGCGAACACATCGGCGCGTTGGCCATGAGCGAGCCCAACGCCGGCTCCGACGTGGTCTCGATGAAGCTGCGCGCCGAAAAACGCGGCGACCGCTACGTGCTCAACGGCAGCAAGACCTGGATCACCAATGGCCCCGACGCCAACACCTACGTGATCTACGCCAAGACCGACCTGGACAAGGGCGCACACGGCATCACTGCGTTCATCGTCGAACGTGACTGGAAAGGCTTCAGCCGCAGCAACAAGTTCGACAAGCTGGGCATGCGCGGCTCCAACACCTGCGAGCTGTTCTTCGATGACGTCGAGGTGCCCGAAGAGAACATCCTCGGCCAGCTCAACGGCGGCGTACGCGTACTGATGAGCGGCCTGGACTACGAGCGCGTGGTGCTCTCCGGCGGCCCGACCGGCATCATGCAAAGCTGCATGGACCTGGTAGTGCCTTACATCCACGACCGCAAGCAATTTGGCCAGAGCATCGGCGAGTTCCAGCTGATCCAGGGCAAGATCGCCGACATGTACACCCAGCTCAACGCCAGCCGCGCCTACCTGTACGCCGTGGCCCAGGCCTGCGACCGTGGCGAGACCACCCGCAAGGACGCTGCCGGGGTCATCCTCTATACCGCCGAACGCGCCACGCAAATGGCCCTGGAGGCTATCCAGATTCTCGGCGGCAACGGCTACATCAACGAGTTCCCGGCCGGGCGCCTGCTGCGCGACGCGAAACTCTACGAGATCGGCGCCGGCACCAGCGAAATCCGCCGGATGCTGATCGGCCGCGAACTGTTCAACGAAACCCGCTGAGCACAAGGGACGGGCGCACATGGCTACCTTGCACACCCAGATCAACCCGCGTTCGGCGGAGTTCGCCGGCAACAGCGCGGCCATGCTCGAACAGGTCCAGGCCCTGCGTGGCCTGCTTGCCCACATCGCCCAGGGCGGCGGCCCCAAGGCCCAGGAACGGCATACCTCGCGCGGCAAACTGCTGCCGCGCGAGCGTATCGACCGCCTGCTGGACACAGGCTCACCCTTCCTCGAAATCGGCCAGTTGGCCGCCCATGAGGTGTATGGCGAAGACGTGCCCGCCGCGGGCGTGATTGCCGGCATCGGCCGAGTCGAAGGCGTGGAGTGCATGATCGTGGCCAACGACGCCACGGTCAAAGGCGGCTCCTACTACCCGCTGACGGTCAAGAAACACCTGCGCGCGCAAACCATCGCCCTGCAGAACCGCCTGCCGTGCATCTACCTGGTCGATTCCGGTGGCGCCAACCTGCCGCGTCAGGACGAAGTGTTCCCTGACCGCGAGCACTTCGGGCGGATCTTCTTCAACCAGGCCAACATGAGCGCGCTGGGCATCCCGCAGATCGCCGTGGTGATGGGCTCGTGTACCGCCGGCGGCGCCTATGTGCCGGCCATGGCCGACGAAGCGATCATGGTCCGCCAGCAGGCCACCATCTTCCTGGCCGGCCCGCCGCTGGTGAAGGCCGCCACCGGTGAGGTGGTGAGCGCCGAAGACCTCGGCGGCGCCGATGTGCACTGCCGCATCAGCGGCGTGGCCGACCATTACGCCGACAATGACGAACACGCCTTGGCCCTGGCCCGGCGCAGCGTGGCCAACCTCAACTGGCACAAGCTGGGCACCTTGCAGCGCCAGGCGCCGATCGCCCCGCTGTACCCTGCCGATGAGCTGTACGGCGTGGTACCGGCAGACGCCAAGCAGCCGTTCGACGTGCGCGAGGTCATTGCCCGCCTGGTCGATGGCTCGGTGTTCGATGAGTTCAAGGCACTGTTCGGCACCACCCTGGTGTGCGGCTTCGCCCACCTGCACGGCTACCCGATAGCGATCCTGGCCAACAACGGCATTCTGTTCGCCGAGGCCGCGCAAAAGGGCGCGCACTTCATCGAACTGGCCTGCCAGCGCGGCATCCCGCTGCTGTTCCTGCAGAACATCACCGGCTTCATGGTCGGCAAGAAGTACGAGGAAGGCGGCATCGCCAAGCATGGCGCCAAGCTGGTGACCGCGGTGGCCTGCGCCCAGGTACCGAAGTTCACGGTAATCATCGGCGGCAGCTTCGGCGCCGGCAACTATGGCATGTGCGGCCGCGCCTACGACCCACGCATGCTGTGGATGTGGCCTAACGCACGCATCGGCGTGATGGGCGCCGAGCAGGCCGCAGGCGTGCTGGCGCAGGTCAAACGCGAACAAAGCGAGCGCAGCGGCCAGCCCTTCAGCGCCGAGGACGAGGCCAGGCTCAAGCAGCCGATCCTCGACCAGTACGAGCACCAGGGCCACCCCTACTACTCCAGCGCCCGGCTGTGGGACGACGGCGTGATCGACCCGGCACAGACCCGCGACGTGCTCGGCCTGGCGTTGTCCGCCGCGCTGAACGCCCCGATCGAACAGAGCCGCTTCGGCATTTTCCGGATGTGATCCATGAGCGATTTCAGCACCCTTGAAGTGGTCAACGACCCTCGCGGCTTCGCCACCCTGTGGCTCAGCCGCGAAGACAAGAACAACGCCTTCAACGCCCAGATGATCCGCGAGCTGATCGTCGCCCTCGGCCAGCTAGCCGAAGACAGCAGCCTGCGTTTTCTGCTGCTGCGTGGCCGTGGCCGGCACTTCAGCGCCGGCGCCGACCTGGCCTGGATGCAACAGTCGGCACAACTGGACTTCAACACCAACCTCGATGACGCCCACGAGCTGGGCGAGCTGATGTACACCCTGCACCGGTTCAAGGCGCCGACCCTGGCCGTGGTGCAAGGCGCGGCCTTTGGTGGCGCGTTGGGCCTGATCAGTTGCTGCGACATGGCCATCGGCGCCGAAGACGCCCAGCTGTGCCTGTCGGAAGCGCGCATCGGCCTGGCCCCGGCGGTCATCAGCCCGTTCGTGGTCAAGGCCATCGGCGAGCGCGCCACGCGCCGCTATGCCCTGACCGCCGAACGCTTCAGCGGTGCGCGCGCCCGTGAACTGGGCCTGCTGGCCGAGGTGTACCCGGCCCATGAACTGGATGCCCAGGTAGAAGCCTGGGTGGCCAACCTGCTGCTCAACAGCCCGCAAGCCCTGCGCGCCAGCAAAGACCTGCTGCGCGAGGTCGATGACGGCGAGCTGAGCCCTGCCCTGCGCCGCTACTGCGAAAACACCATCGCTCGCATCCGCGTCAGCGCCGAAGGCCAGGAGGGCCTGCGCGCCTTCCTCGAAAAGCGCCGCCCAGCCTGGCAAACCGACGATAACAAGGAGCCGCGCCCATGAGCCGCACCCCGTTGACCACCCTGCTGGTCGCCAACCGCGGCGAGATTGCCTGCCGGGTGATGCGCACCGCCAAGGCCATGGGCCTGACCACCGTTGCCGTGCACAGCGCCACCGACCGTGACGCACGGCACAGCCGCGAAGCCGATATCCGCGTCGACCTCGGCGGCACCAAGGCCGCCGAAAGCTACTTGTTGGTGGACAAACTGCTTGCCGCGGCCAAGGCCAGCGGCGCCCAAGCCATCCACCCGGGCTATGGCTTTCTTTCCGAAAACGCAGGCTTTGCCCGCGCCATCGAAGACGCCGGGCTGATCTTCCTCGGCCCACCGGCCAGCGCCATCGACGCGATGGGCAGCAAGTCGGCGGCCAAGGCCCTGATGGACGCTGCCGGCGTGCCGCTGGTGCCGGGCTACCACGGTGAAGCCCAGGACCTGGATACCTTCCGCGCCGCCGCCGAACGCATCGGCTACCCGGTGCTGCTCAAGGCCAGCGCCGGTGGTGGCGGCAAAGGCATGAAAGTGGTCGAGGACGAAAGCCAACTGGCCGACGCCCTGGCCTCGGCGCAGCGTGAGGCGCAATCGTCGTTTGGCGATGCTCGCATGCTGGTGGAAAAGTACGTGCTCAAGCCACGCCACGTAGAAATCCAGGTGTTCGCCGACCAGCACGGCAACTGCCTGTACCTCAACGAACGTGACTGCTCGATCCAGCGCCGCCACCAGAAAGTGGTCGAAGAAGCCCCTGCCCCTGGCCTGTCCCCCGCGCAGCGCCAGGCCATGGGCGAGGCCGCGGTGCGCGCTGCCCAGGCCATCGGCTATGTGGGTGCGGGCACGGTGGAGTTTCTGCTCGATGCCCGCGGCGAGTTCTTCTTCATGGAGATGAACACCCGCCTGCAGGTCGAACACCCGGTTACCGAAGCGATCACCGGCCTCGACTTGGTCGCGTGGCAGATCCGCGTGGCGCGCGGCGAGGCATTGCCGATCACGCAGGCACAGGTGCCGCTGATCGGCCATGCCATCGAGGTGCGCCTGTATGCCGAAGACCCGGCCAACGGCTTTCTGCCAGCCACTGGCAAGCTGGCCCTGTACCGCGAGTCGACCCCGGGCGAAGGCCGTCGGGTGGACAGCGGGGTCAGCGAGGGTGACGAGGTGTCGCCGTTCTACGACCCCATGCTGGGCAAGCTGATTGCCTGGGGCGAGGACCGTGAACAGGCGCGCCTGCGCTTGCTGGCGATGCTGGACGAGTTCGCCATCGGCGGGTTGAAGACCAACATCGCCTTCCTGCGGCGCATTCTCGCTCACCCGGCGTTTGCCGAGGCCGAGCTCGACACCGGGTTCATCCCGCGTCACCAGGATGTTTTGCTGCCCGCCCCGCAAGCGCTGCCAGCACCTTTCTGGGAGGCGGCCGCCGAAGCCTGGCTGCAGGGCCAGGCCGGTCAGCAACGGGACGACGACAACCGTTCGCCGTGGGCTGAGCGCAACGGCCTGCGCCTGGGGCTGCCAGCGCGTAGCTGCCTGCATCTGGCCAGTGCCGGGCAGGACCAGGCAGTGGCGCTGGAACGCAGCGCGGCCTCTACCTGGCAGCTCGATGGCGAGCAACTGGTGCACGACCAGGAAGGCGTGCGCCGTCAGCACCTGGCGATACGCCGCGGTGGCACCTTGTACCTGCGCTGGGAGGGCGAGATGCAAGCCATCGAAGCCTTCGACCCGATTGCCGAGGCTGAGGCCAGCCATAGCCACCAAGGTGGCCTGGGCGCGCCCATGAACGGCAGCATCGTGCGGGTGCTGGTCGAGCCGGGGCAGGTGGTGGAGGCCGGTACCGCACTGGTGGTGCTGGAGGCGATGAAAATGGAGCACAGCATTCGCGCACCGCATGCTGGGGCGGTGAAGGCGCTGTTCTGTCAGGAAGGGGATATGGTCAGCGAAGGGACGGTGCTGGTCGAATTGGTGGAATGATTCACGGCGGCCCGGCTTGAGGTTTGGGGTGTCTATGCGATCGAGTGCCGCGCGAGCGGCGCTCGATTACATAGGCGCTACAAAAAACCAGCAGTCAAAACGCCCCATGCACCCGCACGACCACGCCCAGAAACACGCAGCCCTCCTCGCACAACAGTGCCGGGTAACTGCTGTTCAGCGCCTTCAGGTACAACTGCCCACCCTCTTCGGCCAGCTCACGGAAAATCGCCTGTTTGCCCGGTTGGCGGGCGATGACCAAGCGCCCCGGCTCAGCCTCCACCCCTGGGTCCACCAGCATGCGCATGCCCTGCGGCACGCTGCGGCCACTGGCGGCACTCATCGCATCGTTTTCAACGGTCAGCCAGAACGCCTTGCCCTGGGCCATGTAGTCCGTCTGCTCGTATGCAACAGGCTCCGCCAGCGCCTCTGCACCGAGTTCATCCCAACTCAGTACCGGGTAGCGGAAACACACGATGTATTGCATGAGATCCAGGTCGTCGTTGGCATCATCCACATCATAGATGCCTCGCGCCTCGCCAACCTGCCCCACGATGCGCAGCCGTAAGCTGACATTGTAATGAGGCATGCCAAGCTCGATGAACGTTCGGTTCATCGACTCGATCTTCGGTTGTCGCCGCTTGTTCACCCAATGCCCTACGCTGCCTTGCGACACGCCAACGCGCTCGGCAAGCTGCTCTTGAGTAAGCCCTAGCTCCTCCATCCGGTCGCGGACGAGGGCAATCCATTTATCCATATTCATCGCTGGCACGATACGGACTGCCTTCCGGCGCTCAATAAACATTCAGTATTATTTATCAGAAAGCGCGAAAATACTTTAGGTATTAGTATCGACCTGAACCCTTTCCCTATTGGCATTCGCAGGTATCAGGATGAAACCACCGCAAAACGACGAAACAGATCTCGACAGCGAAGCGGCCCGCCGCGCCCTCGACTACTACCTCAACCCCAACCCGACGCGCCCCAGTACCGAGAACAAGATCTGGACGCTCCACGAAGGCGTAAGCGGTGAGCAAGCCCAGGAGCACGCCATCGCCCTGCTCCGCTGTGCCGCCGCCACGGCGCAGGAAACCGCTGTCCATCAGCAAGGCACCCAGCGTGAGCTGACCTTCGCATTGATGCACATGATGGACATGGCGCGCGCACTGCTGGAGCACAAACGCACCGCGCAGACGGGTTTGTAGGTAACAAGGAAGGGAGATACGTGATGGCCGGGTAACGGCAAAGGCCCCGATTGCCGGGACAAGGAAGCGCATCGGTAAAACTATTTTACCGAATTAGCGAAAAATCATTTGACTGGCAAATGATAACGATTATTATTGCACTCAGCTGATCGCGAGATCTGCTGGATAACCTGGAGCTTAGGTCGCTCTCAGATTATCTCCTCATCAGGCTAATCACGGTTTTTGACCCGGCTTTTTGCCGGGTCTTTTTTTTGCTCTTCAGGCTAATGAAGATCGTGAATGGCCGGCATGATAGCAAAAGTGTGTCATACCGTGAACGCTCATTACAAAAGTTTGCCGAATCAGCACTTGAGAATCAATCTCGTTTCACCTACGCTGATGAGGCATCAAGGAAGATGCCCCCACACCTCCCCCTTTGAGCAAGGAGCTGTCCATGACACGTCTGCTGCTGCCCCTTGAACACCCAACCCCCACTGCCGAGCACGCTGCCGAAGACGCCCTGCTGCATGCCCTGAAACGCCTGCCCCGACGCGTCCAGCAAGTGTTCCTGCTCAACCGTCTCGACCAACTGGATTTCGCCACCCTCTCTGCCCGGCTTGATTTGCCGTTGAGCAGCATCGAGCGCCATATGAACCAGGCGCTGCAGGCAGGCCGTTCGCGCCTCGATGTGCTGGCGAGCGTTGCCGGGCAATGGTACGTGCGCCTGCAGAGCCCCCACGTGAGCGCGTGCGAGCGCATCGACTTTCGCCGCTGGCTGGATGCCGACCCGGCGAACTTGCAGGCGTTTCACGACACCGAGCTGCGCTGGCGCAGCCTACTGGCCCCGGCCCGGCAACTTGGCCAGGACGGTTGGTACCGCCAAGGGCGCGCGGCGCTGTCGTTGGGGGGGTGTTCGATTGCAATGGGCCTAGGCGTTGCAGCGTTGCTGCTGTTTGGCTTTTGGGCCTGACCCCTGCTCAGTAACGGGCATCACCCAAACAGCTGCACCATCCCCCACACAGGCACAACCGCCGCCAAGCCGACTGCCAGCCGTGGCCAGTACGGCAGCAGCATCACCAGCAGCATCCCCGACAACGACATCGCGCCCAGCCAGGCCACCGGCCCCATGGCCCACCCCCAGGCTTGAGCGCACAACAGCAGGCTGACCAGCAACGCGAGCCACCCCGCGCCGCGCAACCCCACACGCAGCGCACGTGGGCAGGGCCGCTGCCATACCTGCTTGTAATGCCGTTCCAGGCCCTGGCACAGTCCGAGCATGCCGACGTAAGCGAACAACACGCCACCTGTGATCCACATCATCATGTGCCAGCCTCCACATTGCGCCCAGCTTTGGCCCGGATCGGCGCCGGTACCGCTATGCTCACCCGCCACGCCACCAGCCCCAGCAAAACGCCCATCACCAGGGCACTGAGTACCACCCCCACGCGCATCGCATCCCCCGCGCCGCCCAGTGCGCCCAAGCCGATGCACAGCACGGCCACCAGCAGCAGTTGCTCGACCCAAGCCCGCCGGGCCGGCCTGAGGCCTGCATGCAACAGCGCCAACACCCACACACCGAAGAACGTACGCACTTCCCAGCTTTCCCGTTGCGCCAGCTCGACCGGCAGCAAGCGGCTGGCCCACAGCAGGGCCACGCAGGCCAGCAGCAAGCCGCTGATGAAACCGACATTGCACACTTCGGCCACCCGGTACCAGCGCCGCGCCGAAGCCTGGGCCGTGCCGTTGGCATACTTGCGCCCACGCTTGACGCAGAACAACACCAACCCACTGGCGATCATCACGCAACTGACCAGCCCACAGATGAAGTACAACCAGCGCATCGGGTAACCGCCAAACTGCGCGAAGTGCAGGCCGACCATCACCCGCTGGGTCAGGGGGGCCGCGCGCCATTGCGGTACATCGCTGAGCAGCTCGCCACTGACGCCATCGAAGACCATGGCCTGGCCTTTGGCGAGGGCGATGCGGTTACCCAGCTCGGGGCGGATTTCGATGCGCGCACCGGCCGTGTTGGGGTTGCGGATGTTGAGGCCGCCCAGCGGCCCCAGCCGGGCCTCGGCCTGGGCCAGCAACGGTGCCACATCGACCAATTGGCCCGGCTGCCTGGCCAGCTGCCGAGGCTGCTCCAGGCGGGCATTGCCCTGGGCATTGAAGTAGGCGCGGCTGTCGCCTTCGAACAGCGCATCGACCCCTGCCGGGATGTAGATGAGCATGAAGATCACCAGCCCGGTATAGGTGATCATCAGGTGGAACGGCAGCAACAGCACAGCGCTGGCATTGTGAAAGTCCAGCCATGAACGTTGGCCCTTGTTGGGCCGGAAGGTGAAGAACTCTTTGAAGATTTTCTTGTGGATCACGATGCCCGTGACCAGTGCGGCCAGCATCACCAGCGCCAACGCACCGACCACGAAGATACCCCAGTTGCGCGGCAGGTCGAGGGTGAAATGGAAGCGGAAAAAGAAGTTGCCGCCAACGCTGTCACGCACCTCGATGGCCTCGCCGGTTCGCGGGTCGAGCTGCACGCCACCGCCATGGCGACGGTCGCCGGTGGATACGCGCAACCCCGGCGAGCGTTCGGTCGGCAGGCTGATGCCCCAGTTGCCGGCCTGCGGTTCATGGGCCTGCAGGTAGGCAACGGCCCGTCGCGCGGCATCGGCCTGGGAAACCTCGGTAGCCGGGACCTCTGGCTGCATCCAGTGGTCGAGTTCCTTGTCGAACACCGCCAGGGTGC
This sequence comes from Pseudomonas sp. SWRI68, assembly GCF_014269165.1. NCBI lineage: Bacteria > Pseudomonadati > Pseudomonadota > Gammaproteobacteria > Pseudomonadales > Pseudomonadaceae > Pseudomonas > Pseudomonas sp. SWRI68. The sequence goes on from NZ_JABWRU010000007.1 coordinate 259,468, forward strand.
CGGTGACGAAGATGGCGAACAACAGCCAGCCGAAGATCAGCCCGGCCCAGGTATGCAGCCAGGCCATCGATTGTGTGAAGGTATTCTTCATGCCAGCCACCCCAATGCCTGCGGCCAGAAGCCGAGCAATGCCAGCGGTGCGGCGAGGGCCAAGGGTGCCCAGGCGCGCACGGCATCACGGCTGGCAAAGGCCCAGAGGATTGCGCCGGTGTAGAAGACGAACGCTGGCAGGGTCGCGACAATGACTGCATCGGCGGCTGAAAGCGGCAACAACCGGGCCAGACAGGCACTGGCGGCGTAGCTGAGCGCGTAGCCGCCAAACAGTGCGGCCGCGCTGCGGGAGAGGATCTGCAGCCAGGCGGGGGCTTGGATCATCGGGTGTTCCTCAAAGGTCATGATGGGGCGCGAAGCAAGGCCGCGCCTGCGTACAGGAGCGGCCTTGCCGGGGCGCCGGACCGATCGCAAAGGGCCGCACAGCGGCCCCAGGGATCAGAAGGTGATGTTCAACGAGGCAAACACCGCCCGACCCGGTTGGTTATAGGTATTGGCCCCCGAGCTGCTGGCATTGCCACCGCGCAGGATCTGTTTGTCGAACACGTTGTTCACCCCCACCCGCACGTCATAGTTGGCGTTGAATTTGTAGCCCGTGCTCACGTCCACCAGGCCGTAGGCTTCCACATCCTGCTGCGCATCCTGGTCGTAGCTTTCCTGGGTGCGGTAGTTGTAGGTCGGCGATTTCTGCTTGCCGAAGTACGTACCCGCGACCTGGAACGACAGCTTGTCGGTGGCGCGCCAGTCGAGGGTGGTATTGACCGTGTACTCCGGGATCACCGACAGCGGCTCGCCAGTCTCGCGGCTGTCGTTGTCGAGCATCCAGGTCAGGTTGGTGTTCCAGTCCAGGGTCGGGGTCAGCTCGATGAAGAAGTTGCCCTCGATACCTTCCACGCGCGCCTCGCCGGCGTTCTCCCACTGGGTCACGCGACGGCCGCTGTTGATGGTGTAGAGCACATCGGTGTCACCGATGATCTTGTTCTTGTAGTCGTTGCGGAAGTAGGTCGCGCTGGTACGCCAGGTGCCACGGTCGTACAGCAGGCCGATCTCCTTGTTGACGCTGATCTCGGGCTTGAGGTCGGCGTTGCCTTGCAGGTAGCAGCCACCGGAGTTGGTCTGCTGCACGCTGCAACCGTTACCCCGGCTGTAGAGCAGGTAATTGGGGTTGGACTGGTACAGGTTCGGCACCTTGTAGGCCCGGGCGATACCGCCCTTGAGCGACAGCGCCTCGGTCAGCTTGTGCGACAGGTTCAGGCTAGGGCTGAAGTTGTCACCGAAGGTTTCGTGGTGGTCGAAGCGCAAGCCCGGGGTGACGGTGGTGTCGCCAACAATGATGTTGTCTTCGACGAACAGCGCGTAGCTCTTGGCGGTCATCTTCGAGTTGCTGCGATCGAAGCCGTTGATCGCGTCGTTGCCACCGCCGCTCGGGTCGAAACTCTGCGGGCGGAACGAGCCCTGATCGTTCAGCGACTCGTACAGGTACTCCCCCCCAAGGGTCAGCACATGTTCGGTGCTGCCCATCGCGAACGGCAGGTTCACTTCGCTGCTCAGGCGTGTATTGCGCAGCCGCGACATGGCCGCGCCGCTGTCGTTGATCGCGCCTTCCGGGCCACCGGCCAGGCCTTCATTGAGGCGCCAGTTGCGCACGTATTCATAGGCCAGGGTGGTCTTGCTGGTACCCCAGGTAAAATCGCCCAGGTGCGTCAGGTCGTAGGTGTTGCGTTGCATCACGTTGGTCTCGTGGCCATACAGGCTGGAGATCAGCTCGACATTGCTGCCACCGTTGCTGTTCATGGTGTCGCCGGCGTAGAGGTTGCCTTGGCGGCTATAGCCGGCGCTGGCTTCGAGGCGGTGCTCGTCGTTGAGCTTCCAGCTCAACAGGCCGTTGATGTCCTTGTTGCGCACGCCTTCGCGGCCAGCCGACAACGCACTGTTGGCATGGCTGGCGTTGATGTCCAGGTCGTCGGCATCGGTCTTGGCCAGGCCACCGTACAGGCGGAACCCAAGGTTTTCGGTGAGCCCGCCGCCCAGGTTGAAGTTGGCGCGGCGGCTGGCACCCTCAGCGCTGTCTTCGGGCATCTGCGTGTACAGGCTGACGCTGCCCTTGAGCTCATCGGTCGGGCGCTTGGTGATGATGTTGACCACCCCACCCATGGCGCCGGAGCCGTAACGCGCCGCCGCCGGCCCGCGCAGGATCTCGATGCGCTCGACCGCTTCAGCCGGCACCCAGTTGGTTTCGCCACGGGTGTCGCGGTCGCCGTTCCAGCCGTAGCGCACGGCGTTACGGGCGTTCGAAGGCTTGCCGTCGATGAGGATCAAGGTGTTTTCCGGCCCCATGCCGCGCAGGTCGATCTGCCGGTTGTTGCCGCGCGCACCGCTGGCGCTGTTGCCGGTCAGGTTGACCCCAGGCTCGCGACGGATCAGCTCGGACAGGTCATTGCTCGGGGGGTGACGTTTGATGTCTTCTTCGGTGATGATCGACGAACCCAGTGCCTGCCGCGCCTCGCGCTCGGCGGTGACGAGGGTGTCCTGGATGACCAGGGCATTTTCAGCAACCGGTACTTCCAGCACTTCACCCGTGCGTTGCTCTTCGGCGTGGGCTGCGGTCGCGACCATGGCCGGCGAGGCCAGCGCGACGAACGCCAGGGCCAGGCTGTTGGGTGAGGTTCTGGATTGCATCGGTACATCTCCTGCGGTTCATGAGCGAAAGGCACATCCTTGCCAGGCCGGAGAGCCCTCGCCCACCGCCCTCGCAAACACAATGTGGAGGTCAATAGGGGTGGTAAATATAGTGATTCTCAAATGAGTTTAAATCTTATTTACGAAACTTACATGTTTGTAACGGAACTTTGCTGAAACGCCCGAGCTTGCCCTACTCTGTGGCGGCCTCTTTGGCCCATCGAGACCTCGTCATGTCGATGCTGCTGGCGCTGCGCTTCTCGCCTGCCGCGACTCTGGCCTACGTGATGGGCGCAGGTTTCATCGCCGACACCGCCAGCCTGCCGCTGGTGGTGGTGGTGGTGGTGGTGGTGTCGAACCTGGGGCTGCATGTGCTGGCGCGCAAAGGGGTCAGCATTGGCTGGGGGTATTTCTTGAAGGTCGGGGTACTGCTGACGGTACCGGTGTTGCTGGTGACATTGGCGGCGTTGGCGGTGCGCTTGAGTATTTAGGTGCACCGGCGCTCTGTGGGCGCGCGGTTTACCCGCCACAACCCATCCACCTGCGTGGTAAAGCCTGCGCTCATCAACTCACGCCGCATCGCCCATTGCGCCGCCGCCGGCACCGCCGCACTGCGCAGCGTGCCCCTGCCCCAGCGCGCATTCACACCGTCGATCACGCTCATCACCCGCTCCGTCTGCAGCGTCTGCGACGGCGTAAACAAGTCGCCGGTGAACTCCCCGCGCCGGCACAACTGCAACAGCAACACCTCTGCCTTGCTGTAGCGAAAGCCCTGCCGATACACCCGGCCCACCGCCTCCAGGGCCATGCGCGTGAGCAGCCGCACGTCATCGGTAGGGTATGGCAACTGCACCACCACGCCATTGGCATACTTGGCTTCGTCCGGGTTGAACATGCCGGTACGGATGCTGACACGCATCTTGCTCGCCAGTGAACCCTGGCCACGCAGCTTCTCCGAGGCGCGCATCACGTAGGTGGCCACTGCTTCCTTGATGGGCGCCAGTTCGGTCAGGCGCTGGCCGAACATACGGCTGCAACAGATTTCCTGGCGTGGCGGATCGATGTCCTGCAGTTGCAGGCACGGCGTGCCGGCCAGTTCGCGCGCGGTCTTTTCCACCACCACGCTGAAGGTCTTGCGCAACAAGCCCGGCTCGGCGCGGGACAGGTCCCAGGCCGTGCGGATGCCCAAGCCCTGCAGATGCGCGGTGAGGCGCTTGCCGATGCCCCAGACCTCGGACACGTCGCACTTTTTCAGCACCCACTCACGATGCGACGCAACCCGCAGGTCGACCACCCCGCCGCTGTGCACCGCCCAGCGCTTGGCCGCATGGTTGGCCAGCTTGGCCAGGGTCTTGGTGCCGGCGATGCCAACGCCCACGGGGATGCCGGTGTGCTTGAGCACCCGCTCGCGAATGCAACGGCCAAGGTAGTCGAGGTCGCCAGGCACGCCGGCCAGGTCCGCGAAGGCTTCGTCGATGGAATACACCTCCAGTGCCGGGACCATGCCTTCGATTACCGTCATTACGCGCTGGCTCATGTCGCCGTACAGCGCGTAGTTGGATGAAAAAGCCACGACACCATGGCGGTGCAGCAGCTCCTTCACCTGATAATACGGCTGGCCCATCTTCACCCACTGCTTGGCCTCGGCGCTGCGGGCGATGATGCAGCCGTCGTTGTTGCTCAACACGACGATGGGTGTGCGCAACAGATCGGGGCGGAACACACGCTCGCAACTGGCGTAGAAGCTGTTGCAATCGATCAGGGCGAAAACGGGAGAAGGATTCATCGGGCGGCAACACAAATACTGTATTCATATACAGTTAAACACATCGCTGCGCGGATGCTGCTACCCGCTCATCCGATTTGCATCCTGGGCCAGGGCTCCTACAGTTTCGAACGTAGCCACCAGGCCGAGGCCCCGCGATGCGCAGCGTCGAGAAACCCCAGCACATGGCCACCGCCAAGGCCTTGCCGAAGATCCCACGCAGTGTGCGCCGGGGCTACCTTTGCAGGGCTTGGCCTGCTGCGCTGAACGGGCTGCGCCGCTATTTCAGGTCATGGCTGCGGACGCTGAACGTCACCACGCCCCAGATCGTCAACTCGTCGCCTTCGAGGATGTACCTCGGCGGGTAACGCGGATTCTCCGAGCGCAACGCCACCTGCCCGCCAATGCGGTGCAGCCGCTTGCACAGCGGCTCGCCATTGACCGCAGCGATCACGATCTGGCCATGCCGCGCTTCGAGGGAGCGGTCGACCAGCACCAGGTCGCCGTCGAAGATCCCGGCGCCCTGCATGCTGTCGCCGTCTATCCTGACCAGATACATGTGCGGGGCGCGCAGGTTGAACAGTTCGTCCAGCGAAATGGGCTGCTCCATGTGATCCGCCGCCGGTGACGGAAAGCCTGCCGGGATACGGAACAGATAACGTGGAACAACACCGCTACCGCAGGTGATGGGGCCCAGGATGGATGTCATGGCACGGCCTTGAAATTAACTGTATATAGATACAGTATCGACCTGCTGAGTATCAGGTCAATTTCGGCGTAGGAAATTTCGACAAGTGGGGGTAGATGCCATGTGCGGACGCTTCGCTCAATATCAGGGCCTGGCCGATTACCTGCGTGAACTGGACGCCGAACAGGACGTAATCAGCGGCTACGACAACCTGCCAATCGGACGCTACAACGTTGCCCCCGGCAGCCGGGTGCTGATCCTGCACAATGCCGAGCACGGCCTGCGCATCGACCCTTGCCACTGGGGCTGGGCACCTTTCTGGGCCACTCGCAAACACCCGGCCCCCATCAATGCGCGGGTCGAGACAGTGACCACCGGCAAGTTCTTCAAGGCCCTGTGGCCTCAGGGGCGGGCCTTGGTAATGGCGGATGGTTGGTACGAATGGGTGGCCGACCCGCACGATGCCAAGCGCAAGCAGCCCTATTACATCCGCCTGAAAAGCCGCGCGCCGATGTTCATGGCCGCGTTGGCCGAAGTGCACACGGGGCTGGCGCCCAGCGAGGGCGATGGCTTCGTGATCATCACCGCCGCCAGTGATGAGGGAATGGTCGACATCCATGACCGCCGGCCTCTGGTACTGGGGCCGGCGGACGCGCGCGCGTGGATTGACGCTGATGTGCCAGCCACACAAGCCGAACGCCTGGCGCGGGAGCGATGCCTGCCGGTGGAGGCGTTCGAGTGGTTTGCGGTGGGCAAGGACGTAGGGAATGTGCGCAACGACGGTGCCGAGTTGATCGTGATGCAGCATACCGAGCACCAGCCCTGACGTCGTCTTGCCGTTATCCGCGTGTGCAATATCGCTAAACCGGAACCTGCGCCGGGTGCTGCTCCTGTACTGACCACCCCCCATGCCCATCCACTTCCAGGCGGTGGGTGTGGAACGCCGCCAAGGTACTGCGGTGGCCGACACTGACCAGCAAGGTGTCTGGCATTTCGCTGCGCAACAGCGCATACAGCGCATGCTCCAGCCCTTCATCCATTGCCGAGGTGGACTCGTCGAGAAACACCACCTGGGGCTGGTTGAACAGCACGCGGGCAAACGCCAGGCGTTGTTGTTCACCGACCGAGAGTATGTGCGACCAGTCACAACTGACATCTAGGCGCTCGGCAAGGTGGGCCAGGTTGACTTGGCGCAAAGCCTGCTGCATGCGCGCTTCGTCCTCGGGCACGCTGGCCGAGGGGTAGGCGATGATGGTACGCAGGTCACCCAACGGCAGGTAGGGCCGCTGCGACAGGAACAACGCCTGATGCCCCGTAGGCCGTTTCACCTCACCTTCGGCGTATGGCCAGAGGCCCGCCAGGGCGCGCAACAAGGTGGTTTTACCGCTACCCGACGGCCCTTTGATCAACAGCGCCTGACCGGCACGCAGGCTCAGGGCGAGGTCGGCGATCAGGTGATGGCCATCGGGGCGAAGCACCTGCAAACGGGTGATATCCAGGGCGTGCGCCTGTTCCTCGGTGTTGACGCGCGGCAGTGAACTGGCCTGCTCGTTGGCATCCAGGAAGCCGGTCAAACGATCGAGGGTGGCACGGTATTGGGCAAACGCATCGTAGGACTCACGGAAGAAAGACAACGAATCCTGCACTTGGCCAAATGCCTGGGAGGTCTGCATGACGTCACCCAGCTTGATTGCGCCACTGAAGAAGCGCGGCGCCTGGAGGATGAACGGGAACACTACGGCGACCTGGCTGATGCCCAGGTTGAAGCCGCTGAACTTGAGGTTTCGGAAGACCAGTGCCCACGCGTTGACGATCAATGCGCCAAAGCGGCCCAACAACGTACCCCGCTCGACATCCGCGCCCTGGTAGAAGGCAATGTTCTCGGCATTTTCGCGCAGACGCATCAGGGCGTAACGGAAGTTGGCGGTGAGTTTTTCGTTGAGGAAGTTCAGGCGAATCAGCGGGCGCCCGAGACGAAAAGCGATCCAGGTGGCGACGATCACATACAGGTACACGGCGAAGACCATCGCCCGTGGTACCTCGTACCCCGCCACTTCAAGCGGCGCCGACAACCCCCAGAGGATGCCAGTGAAGGCTACCAGCGAGACCAGCGCGCTGACCGCGCCGAGCGCAAGCGACACCGAGTTGGTGACGAACGCGTTTACGTCCAGCTCGATACGTTGGTCAGGGTTATCTACCGGCTCAGCGAGGAACTGACTACGGTAATAGGCATCGCCATGCATCCAGTCGCGGGTCAAGCGCTCGGTGAGCCAGACTCGCCATTGAATGCTGAAAGCCTGTGTCACGTAGAACGTGAACAGCGAGCGCAATACGTGAATGGTCGCCAGCACCGCAAATACCCCAAGCAGGTACCAGAAGGCATTCTGGTCGAGGCCTTGCAGGGCACTGTAGAACCCGTTGTACCAGAACGAGAACAGCACGTTCAGACGCACCGAGAACAGTGTCAGCACCAGTAGCAAGGCAAACACCAACAACGGCCGCCAGCTGCGCCTGAAGCTGAAATATGCCCCGGCAAGCTGCCAGAACTGGCTGCCCCAGCGGGTATAGCGTACTGCCAGTGTGGCGGCTGCGGTGAAGCAGACCAAGGTGATGAACGAGGCAATTGCAAGCCAGCTCAGACTCTCTTGCAGGGCCTGGTGCCAGTTCATTTCCATGATGGATATCCATGCTGAGTATTTCCGCGAGGGTAGCACTACCCCGCGATTGATCAGGCATAGATGACGCAGATTTCATTGTCGGGTGCCCGGCAGCGCGATAGAGAGTGCAAGCCGGAAAAGACAAAACCCCTACCTGCTCGCGCAGATAGGGGTTTTGCGAAATGAATCTTGACAATGACCTACTCTCACATGGGGAGACCCCACACTACCATCGGCGATGCATCGTTTCACTACTGAGTTCGGGATGGGATCAGGTGGTTCCAATGCTCTATGGTCGTCAAGAAA